>CBIHQO010000498.1:0-5500 GCA_966211735.1 uncultured Schlesneria sp. | reverse complement strand
CTCAGGAAGGGCGACCGGCCTATCTGGTACTCCAGATCGAACCAGGCACCAGCCAGTTTCACCAGGTGCAGGGATTGGCCAAGTTCTTGACTTCGCCGCAGGTTTCCAATGTAACCACCGTGGCTTGGATTCCGCACACCGTCACCGGATCGAATGTCTTACTGGCGCTCGCCTGTCGGCAAATCATCATGCATCCGGAAGCAGAGCTTGGTGACATCGGTCGCGGCCAGTCGCTCGATCCCGATGATCGACAAGCAGTGCTGGCGCTCGCGCAAAAACGGCACAATCCGAAGGTAAATATCGCGCTGGCTCGCGGCATGATGGATCAGAACGAGCAACTGTGGAAGGTGCGATTGCGATCGGCCAAAGCGGCCTCGGACGAACTCGAATCTCGCGTCGTCACCAAAGACGAGTTGGAAGCGTTGCGGAAGACCAACGTCGCGATTGAAGGGACGGAGGTCGTTAAAGAGGCGGGGATGGTGGGCACGTTCCGCGGAGCGACCGCTCGCAACCTGGATATCCTGGTGACGCAACTCGCTGATTCGCGAAGTGCCGTAGGCGAACTGTTAGGATTGCCGCGCGAAGCATTGCGTGAACAGGCCGCCGAAAAAGAAAATCGTCGCGTCCGTCTGATCAAAGTCGACGGTGTGATCGACCGCTTGCAGGAAAGCTTTCTGGCTCGGCAGGTCGATCGGGCCGTTCGTGAGGGGGCTCAAGTCGTCGTCTTCCAGTTCAGTTCACCTGGAGGAGAATTTGATCCCAGCTTCAATCTGGCGCAAATCATTGCTCAGTTGGAGGATCACAAGATCCATACGATCGCGTACATTCCAGACGCGGCCACCAGCGGAGCGGCCATCGTGGCCCTTGCCTGCGATGAAATCATCATGCACCCCCAGGCAAAAATTGGCGATATGAGGCCGATCGATCCGCATCACGACAAGGTCGATCGAATCGTGGCTCAATTGCGAATCATGCTGACGGATCTGGCCATCAAGAAGCATCGCCCGAGTGCCCTGTATGTCGCGATGGCCGATCACACCGCGAAAGTCTTTCAGGCGACTCACCGCGACACCGGTCGCGTCTGGTACATGTCAGAAGAAGATATTCGGACTTCGGGTGGGGAATGGCTGATCGGGCCACAACTGTCAGAAACCAACGGCGAACTGCTGCTCGAAGTCTCCGGCCAACGTGCTCACGAACTGAAATTGGCCGAGCCGATCGTTCACGACTTCAACGAACTCAAAGGACGCATCGGGCTTCCCCCGGCGGCCGAATTGCGGCCGATTGAGAAGACGTGGGTGGATGCATTGGTGTTCCAGCTCAATTCGCCAGGGATTACGGTGATGTTGGTCATCATCGGAGCAGTTCTGATTTATCTCGAACAGCACACAATGACCGGAATACTGGGAATTCTGTCAGTCCTCTGCTTTGCCCTCTTCTTCTGGAGTCGCTTTCTGGGTGGCACAGCGGATTGGTTGGAAGTCGTGCTGTTCGTGCTGGGAATCGCCTGTCTGGCAATGGAAGTGTTTGTAATGCCCGGATTCGGAGTCTTCGGTCTTTCCGGCATTGCCATGATCCTGGCGTCGCTGGTCATGGCGGGACATTCGTGGTCGTACGATCTGGCGACGAATATCGAGGAATTGACGATCCAGGCGGGTTGGGTCGTTCTGGCATTTGCTCTGCTGGGCGTCTTTGGTGTGGCGGCCGCTCAATACCTTCCGCAGCTTCCGATGTTTGAGGCGATGATCTTGGGCCCACCGGGTTCGTCACCAAACGATGAACCACAACTGCGTTTCAACAGCGGCAGTGCTCAGGCTTCGGTTGAAGGCGAACCTCGGCTTGGGCAGCGGGGGATGACAATTACGATGCTGCGTCCCGCAGGAAAGGCCCAGTTGGGCGATCGAATTGTCAATGTCATCAGCGAAGGACCCTTTATCGGGGCCGACGCGGCCATTGAAGTCGTGGAATTGAGCGGCAATCGAATTGTCGTGCGGCAGATCTAAGGTGCCGTAACCGTCCAACTGCAGGAGGTCGATTGCGGCACTTAAGGGCGATTCTGACGAGTGACTCCCGTGTCGGCATGCGATCGACTATCATCACGGGACTATGTTTGTAGATCAGGTTACGATTTTCTGTAAAGCCGGCGACGGCGGCAGCGGTTCTGCCAGCTTTCGACGCGAAGCGCACGTTCCTCGTGGGGGGCCCGATGGGGGCGACGGTGGACGGGGTGGTCACATCATCATCGAGGCCGACGAGAACGTCAGCAGTCTCGTGCATCTGGTTGGCGTCCGCCACTGGGTGGCGTCGGGAGGCGAACCCGGTCACGGATCGCTGAAAACCGGTCGCGACGGTCAGGATACGATCATTCGCGTCCCCACTGGGACGATTCTGCGCGATCTCAAACGCGGACACATCCTGAAGGATTTGATCGCTCACGGCGATCAGGTCATCGTTGCGAAGGGCGGCGACGGTGGCAAGGGGAATACCCGCTTCATGAGTTCGACCAATCGAGCTCCGCGTGAGTTCGGCCCCGGCGATCCCGGCGAACAGCGCGACATCGGTTTGGAACTGAAGGTCATCGCCGATATGGGGCTGATTGGCAAGCCGAATGCTGGCAAATCGACTCTGCTGAGCCGCTTATCGCGAGCAACTCCCGAAATTGCGAACTACCCCTTCACCACGAAGTATCCGAATCTGGGAATCGTCCGGGTCGGGCAAGAACGGCAATTCGTCCTCGCGGATATCCCCGGATTGATCGAAGGGGCTCACGCTGGTGTCGGATTGGGGCATGAGTTTCTGAGGCATGTGGAACGCACGAAAGCGCTGATCCACCTCGTGGAACCGGCTCCAGATGATCAGACGGATCCTGTCGAAAACTACTTGCAGATTCGCGAAGAACTGCGATTGTACGACGAAGACCTTGCCGCACGTCCCGAGATTGTGGTCGTGACAAAGTCGGAGTTGGCGGATGCCGATGCTGCTGCTGAATTGCTGGAAGAGCGAATCGGCCGGCCTGTCTTGAAGATCAGCGCTGTCACCGGCCGCGGGCTGCCGCAACTGCTGCAGGCTACGATCAGACTGCTCGACGAATTGGATGAACCCCAAGAGTAGTCGTTAATGTGAGACTCGCCTTCGCGGGAGGGTTCTGAGTGAAACGCGATCGAATTCGCAGCGGGTTCAGCCTGATCGAACTCCTGGTCGTGATGGCGCTGATTGCCTCGCTGATCGCGTTTCTGATGCCGGCGGTGCAGCAGGCTCGTGAAGCCGCCCGCCGTTTGCAGTGCCGAAACAATCTGCGTCAGATTGGTCTGGCGCTGCACAACTACGAAGGGGTGCATGGCTGCCAGCCATTTAGCAGTCTTGTTTTGACCGGTGTCGGCAACGAAACGGGATGGGCCTGGGGAACGATGCTGTTGCCGTTCCTTGACCAGTCTCCGCTCTATCTCCAATTGGCGCCCAACGGCAACAACGCTCCGACGACCGCAAGCACTCTGTCGAAGACTGTTTTGCCCTTCTACCTGTGCCCGAGTGATCCCAGTGATCACTGGAATCAGCAGATGGGTGGTCACGCCAAATCGAATTATGTGACCATGTACGGGTCCAATCGTGACGACTCGCCAAAAGTCGGGAATGGGATGTTCTTCTTTAACAGCTCAGTCAGAGATCGAGATGTCAGTGACGGACTTTCGAACACAATTGCGGCAGGCGAGCGGAGCTGGGATGGCATGCTTCATCCGAACATGAATGCATTCACAATCGGCAGCGCTGGCTCGATTTGGGTTGCCAACCTTCAGGGTAACCTAAACGACGTAGTCTCCTGGTGCGACCCACAAGGAAGGAATCAGCGCATCAACGGAAGTCACCCAAACTGTTTTAGCAGCCTGCACGTGGGCGGTTGTCATTTTTTGTTCGGTGACGGCTCTGTTCATTATTTGAGCGAGAATATTGACAATAATGGTAGTTTTTGCGCGCTGTCGACCAGGGGTGGTGGTGAAATAGTGGGCGAATACTGACGGTGAAGCAGAATTGCACGATTTCGTAGTTTGGGTATTCTGTAAGAATCATTAAAAATGGCTTGACCCTCCTATCCGGCAGATTCATTATCTTGAGCAGACATCCGATGGCAAATGTCATCGCGTGGACTGGAATCTGCCGCTTGTTGAAAGGGCCCAAGCTATGAATCGTATGAGACTCGAATCCGGTGTTCGGACTGGCGTGGTTGTATTCGCCGCGGTTGTGGGATTATTTGCGTCGACTCCAAATGTGCACGGAATCGCCGAAACTCGCGGGGGGGCTCCCTGTGATGTCAACAAGACGATCACCACCACATGCGGTGATGCCACTTACCAAAGCGCATGCCTGTACACTTATACGAGATGCTATGCCATCCCCGGCTGGCGATACATGACCTGTACAATGAAACCAATGACGACTAACGGTTGTGCACGATCTCAGCGTTGTTTTCCTCGAGATGACTGGGCAACCACGGGTTCCTGCACTCCCACTTACTCAGACGCCAGCACGAATCCACCCGGATACACTGGAAATTCGTCCCCCGCAGTTCGGGCCTCTCAGGTTCGTTAGGCTAACTCGTCGAGTGCCAGAACTCCCTAAATTTGAAGAGCTTTCGTCCACAAACGGCGGAAGCTTTTTGCTTTTCTTGGTGGATCAAGTGCCAAGGATCTATGCCTTGAAAATCGCATCACTTTGTATCGTCTCATTCGCATTCTTGACGGGGTTCGCGCGGGCTGACGAACTTTTGACAGTCGAACAAATCCTGGCGAGGCATCAGGCGACGCTAGATCGGCTGCACCGTTGTCAAATGACATCATTTGAGCGATGCACCACGACGCGCGCGGACGGTGCAGTCCAAACTATGGAGTCAACCCGCAGCACTAATCTTCGCCTTGATGGCAACCGTGTAAACATGCTGGTTCGCGAGACCAATCTGGATGTGAATGTCGCTAATCAACATTCCAATGAGTTTTGCTATCTTCGTGACGGACACGTCCTGCGCATCTACTTTCCGCACGAAAAGTTCAACGTGCGGCCACCGTCGGCATCGGCGGTGAATGGGAGATTGGCCGCCGAGGCCGACGACGAACATTTCGTGGAATCCGTTTTGGGCGGAGCCGCGATCGCCTTCGGGGTGACCAATTTTCCAAATATCATCCCGCTCGCGAATCTGCTGAGGTCCGGAACTGATACTCGAGTGACCAGGGATGACATCGGCTATTGTATCGAAGGAGCTTCGAAGGATGGTGCCCGTCCTCGAGTCTGGTTCGATCCCGATGCCAGCTTTGTGGTCACCCGGTTACTGTTGGAGCAATCCGGCGCGACTCTGAACGACAACCGGTTTCAATATAATCGAAGGGTTCTGAAGTCACTTTACGGCTTCAGCGATAAATCCGTCGTCAATAGTGTGACCTTTGAGGTGCGAAAGACCAAGGTCGTGCCGTGGAAGGATTCTCACGTCATTACGGCGTTAGAGACGGTCAAA
>CBIHQO010000497.1:0-5505 GCA_966211735.1 uncultured Schlesneria sp. | reverse complement strand
CTGAAGCGCCCCTGGTACTGATCTGCAAGTGCGGGCCAACGCGTGCAGTCAGCATTTCACACTCTGGCAGTTTGCGTGCCCATTCGAAAAAAAGTTTTGGGGATCAGAATGTCATTTGATTTTGCCGTGTAAGCCCACGGATCTAGCCCAAACACCGCAATAAAGCCTGCCGGCATTTGATCAATAACGAACCAAATGTATCTATTTGCTGATCAATTTAAGATCAGCAAATATATTGCCACCTTAAAGTGACCAGTAAAGCAAAAGTGAGGCCAGCCTTAGGCGGGATATTGGTCACTCCATTCTGTGTGGACAAACGACTAAACTGACTCGATTCAGAAATCAGCGACCACATCGATTCTCGAACGACAAGCCCGCGACCCACCATGAGTGCAGCCCCCCCCAGACGAGATTTCATGACCGTTCCTCGCTTTACCGCAGCGAAGGGACAACAGCGAAAGCTTTCTGTTATCACAGCTTATGACTATTTATGGGCTGGACTTTATGACGAGGCCGGGATCGACGCGATCCTCGTTGGCGATTCACTGGGAATGGTGGTGCAGGGCCGCTCGACCACGCTGCCCGTGACCTTGGAGCAGATGATTTATCATGGCGAGATGGTGGCGCGAGCTGTCAAGAACGCATTAGTCATCGTTGATCTTCCATTTATGACCTATCAGGTCAGTCCGGCGCAAGCCGTCGAAAATGCCGGCCGAGTTCTCAAAGAAACGGGCGCGGCGGCGGTGAAACTGGAGGGTGGCGTCCATCAAGCGGCCACGATTCGGGCATTGGCAGAGGCCGACATCCCCGTCATGGCGCATGTCGGCATGCGGCCGCAATCCGTCCGAAAGCTCGGTGGGATGTCCCGAGTTCAGCGCGATGAAGCGGCCTTGTTGGCGGACTCTAAAGCGGCCGAAGAGGCGGGTGCGTTTGGGATCGTCCTGGAACTCATCCCCCGAGGACTCGCGGGCAAAATCACGGCGGCCCTGTCGATTCCAACGATCGGTATCGGTGCCGGCCCCGACTGCGATGGTCAGGTCCTGGTCAGTTGCGACATGCTCGGCCTGTCGGGCTTTCAACCACGGTTTCTGAAAAAGTACGCCGATCTTCGCTCCACCGTCATCGAAGCCACCAAGCAGTACATTCAGGAAGTGGGCAACCAGACGTTTCCGGATCAATCGCATTCGCACGAGTGATCCAGGCGATCGTTCATTATCGCGCAGTCCACTTAACTGTGGCGTCCCGCGAGCCAAAACCCACTGTGTCTAACCCACTGTGTCTAACCCATGTTTCAACGCGACACGGAAGTGCGATCCGCACTAGCTGGCGACTTGGACTGGCGTATCACGGATGCGATCGAGTCCCAATAAAAACAGGTCGCGTAGTGCTCGCACCATTTCTTTGACATTGATCTTGGACTGCCCGACAATTCGGTCTTCGAACACGATCGGCGTTTCCGCAATCCGGCCACCCACGCGAACGCAGCGGTAGAGCATTTCTTCCTGAAAGGCATAGCCACGCGCTCGAAACCGATCGAAATCGATCTGTTTCAATGTCGAAGTTCGATAGCAACGAAACGCCCCGCTGCAGTCCTGCGTCCGCAGCGCCAGCAGCACTTGGGAATAGATGTTGATTCCCTGGCTCATGAAGTGGCGTTTCGGACTCCAGCCGATAATGGCCCCGCCCGGAACATAGCGAGATCCGACCCCAACATCGGCGACAGCCATGCACGCCCGAACCGCGGCCAGATGACGGGGATGGTGGCTGAAATCGGCGTCCATGTTCAGCGCAAAGTCATAGCCGTGTTCGACGGCCCAGCGTAGACCCGCCAGGGTGGCCGCCCCCAACCCTTCCTTTTTCATTCTTAGCAGCAGCAGAACTCGCGGATCTTGCTGGGCAAGATCGCGGACCACCTCCGCCGTGCCATCAGGCGAATTGTCGTCCACAACCAGCACGTCCGCGTCGGGCAGCGCAGCCAGCACCTGCGGAATCAAATTGGCAATATTTTCACGCTCGTTGTAGGTACAGATCGTGACGAGGGTCCGCCCGGAATTCGGGTCGGGCTTTAGTGCTGAGGACATTCGAGATTCCGCAAGTCGCGAGTCGTTCCACCGTTAGCTCAGGTAGAGACCGCAAGGTAAGTCCGTTGTTGCCGAATTGGCGAGCGGCAGAATAGCAGCCAACCTCTGTCGGAGGGAAGAAAGAGCCTTAAGGTCGGACGCGTTTGTCACTGGCGACGACAATAACGGGAGGCGTCGGCCGATTCGACAGCACCGGCAGTCCTCCGGGGAGGGGTTCCGCCACGGGATTGAGTGGAGGGAGGGGAGAATTGGGGAGTTGCGGAGCGGGGTCCTGCGGGAATCCGGCATCTGGCAAGGGAGGCAACTCCAGCAGCAACCCCGGCTTACCTGCGGGAGGCGGTTGTTGGTCCTGAGCCGCCAGCAACGCCACGATGTGATCGGTGGAATCCGTCGAAACGCGTTGAGCCGCCTTCAGAACGTCACGCGATCGCGGGTCATCTTCGTAGTGCAGCAACAGTCCCAACAGGAAGAGTCGATCGGCGTCCCTGGGATCTTCTTTCACCCAGTCGGCGACCTTGTGCAAAACAGAGGTGCGCAGGGCTTCACTACCGGGACCAAACAGCATCGCGAGCCGGATTCCGTTCAGTGGAAGGTCCTTATCAAGGAATAACCCTCGCTTAAATTCGCGGATTGCCGGGCCGTAGTGCTGCATCACGGTATGAGTGAACCCTTGTCGAAACTGCGCCTCACCCCGGTCGCCTGCCGCTTCGATGGCACTGCGATATCTCATATAAGCTTGCGCCCAAAGCTGCTTGCGAAGCTGCTCATCGCCGTTGGCCTGATGTTCCAAACTCCGCAAACGCGCCGCGGGGGTCGACGGTTTCACAGGGCGTTTCGAAAGATCTTCGGCCGGATCAGGCAGTGTCGGCTGTACCACTGGCATCACGGAGATCACGGGAGCAACGACCACCGGAGCCAAAGGAGCCCAATAGGCAGGCCCCGTATTGACATAGACGGGCGTCTGGAAGACGGGTGTTTGATAGACCGGCGTTTGATAGACACCACGATCGTGATCGTGGTGGCGATGACCTCTGTAGCCACTGATCGCGACCTGCGGATATGGAGACTTGCCCCCCGTGAGGGACCCTGGGTACGGGTTGCCCGACCATCCCCCGCCGGTCCATGCCCCGTAAGTCGATTGCCCCTGGCCTGTGCCGTAGTTGGCCCCACCATAATGATGGTGGTGGTGCTGGGCTTGTGCCACCGCCGCCACACTGCAGACCAGACACAGCATAATCGACCGCACACACGCCATTGTGAGCCCTGTCATGAAAATTCGATGGACGTCTGACCCATTATGCGGAATGACTTTCCAAATGGTCAACATGCGAACCGGTGTTTCGCGTCGAGTTTCGAGGGAATGTCTGTCTCGTTAGAATCCGAATCGCTTCTGAACCGTCACTTCATGCATTTCAAGGATTTCACCATGACTGTTTGCCGTCGATCCTGGTTGGCCGCCATGCTGGCCGCGTGTTCGTCGATGTGCCTGGCCCAGGATGCGCCAAAGCCGAAACCGATCAAGGCGATGTTAATCACAGGAGGATGCTGCCACGACTACGCGAAACAGAAGGAAGTGCTGAAGAAGGGATTGCAGCAACGCGCGAACGTGGAAGTGACGCTGGTCCATACATCAGACACGACGACCGCGGCTCGCTTTAAGATGTACGAAAGCCCCGACTGGGCCAAAGGCTATGACGTGGTCATTCACGACGAATGTACTTCCGATGTCAAGGAGTTGCCCTACGTCGAGAACATCCTGAACGCTCACAAGGGCGGGGTGGCCGCGGTCAACCTGCACTGCGCGATGCACTGCTACCGCATTGGCAAGGACGACTGGTTCCAGTTTGTCGGTATTCAATCCTCCGGCCACGGACCACAAAAGCCGATCGATGTCACGTTCCTCGATCGTGATCACGCCGTGACGAAGGGCCTGGAAAACTGGACCACCGTCAATGAAGAACTCTACAACAACATCAAGCCGATCGAATCGGCGAAGGCATTGGCGCGCGGCCGGCAGGATACGGGTAAAAAAGTTGACGACGCGGTGGTGGCCTGGGCCAACGAATACGGCAAGGCTCGCGTCTTCAGCACGACTCTTGGTCACAACACGGCGACCGTCGCCGATGCCCGCTACCTGGATCTGGTCGCGAACGGTCTGCTCTGGTCGGTTGGCAAGTTGACCCCCGAAGGCAAACCAATGCCCGGCTACCAGGGAACTGGCGTCGAGCCGATCGATGTGAACACCCTCAAGCCCGAACCAGATCCAAAATAGTCTGCGGTAAATCCCGATCAATTTTTGCCGCGAATGCCGGCTTAGTGGCCAGTTTTTGAGCTAGGTTGGAAGTAGTCCAATTCTACTTCCAGCCTGGATGGAGCTCATGAACTGCCATAACTGCGAAATCGAACTGGAGTGGGATGGGTTTAGTCCGATTGTCCTGTGCGATATTTGCCGTGCCTACCGATCTGTCGATGTCCCCGATGTCACTGCAAAACAGATTATTTCGCTGAATCAACCTGGATCTGGCTATTGCCCCTGCTGTCGGCGCCGCTTGACGCTGGCCGCCCTGGACGGCTTGAAAGTCGAACACTGCTCCGAGTGCGAAGGTTTGCTGCTGGACGACGAAGTCTTCGCGATGTTCGTGCGAAACCGACGCACCGAATTCCGCGAAGCCGCCTCACAACCGGTGATTTTGGTCCCTGTTGAACAGCAGGCCGACGTGAACTGTCCGCGCTGTCGCACTGAGATGCAGATCCATCCCTGCTACGGACCGGACTCCATCATCGTGAATTCGTGTCTCGACTGCGGAAACGTCTGGCTGGATTATCGAGAACTGACCAACGCCGGTTGCATGACGAACTAGAAAAGCGGCCCGATCGCCTTCGCAACCGGGCCGCTGTTCATCGTTCCTACATCAGCTCTTCAACTTCGCCTGCACGTGAGCGACAAGCTCAGTCACGGGAACGCGGATCTGTTCCAGTGTGTCACGGTCACGAACGGTCACCGTTCCGGCCGTGTTGGTTTCACCATCAATGGTGATGCAATACGGGGTCCCGATTTCGTCCATCCGGCGATAGCGGCGTCCGATGGCGCCTTGTTGATCGTACTGCACGGCGATCCCGGCTTGTTTGAAGGCTCGGTAAATCTCGGCCGCCTTCTCTGGCAATCCATCCTTCTTGATCAGCGGGAAGATCGCCACCTTCACCGGGGCCAGCTTCGGATGCAGCTTCAGCACCAGCCGCTCCTGCATCACACCCTTTTCATCAGGTTGCTTGTCCTCGTGGAACGCTTCACACAAGAAGGCGAGTGTCGCGCGATCGCAGCCCGCAGCAGGTTCGAGCACGTGCGGCACGAAACGCTCGCGAGATTCATCATCGAAGTAGCTCAGATCTTTGCCGCTACCCAGGTACTTCGGCTTGCCATCTG
>CBIHQO010000496.1:0-5512 GCA_966211735.1 uncultured Schlesneria sp. | reverse complement strand
GCTCGACCGGCCTTCCCAGTGCCAACTCGGAGCCGAGGGATGTTTGCCGCTTTAACGTGTTATGGAATCCGGGATGCGCAAGACGGTACGAGCAACACGATTGCCATGGCGGAAATGGTGGCTGCATCCTCGACGAATGGTCCCGGGATCATTGCCAAGACGGTGTTGCCAGCGGGAAGTGCCAGCCCTGCCGCCTGCGCAGCACTCTGGAATCCCACCACGAAGTCTTATCCCGCGGGGGCCTATACGAGTGAACCCGCGCGAGCTTACCGCTGGGCAGACGGGGCAGGTTCCTTCACAGCATTCTCGACTGCGACTCGACCAAATTCAGCCAGCTGTTTCAGTAATGGTGGCGGGACCTCCTACTGCGACGGCATCTACAGCGCCGAGAGTCGTCATTCCGGTGGTGTACAAGTCTTGATGGCCGATGGAGCAGTGCGTTTCATCAGCGACAATATCGACGCCGGAAACCAGGCGGCGATACTGCCAGCCGTATCGACATCATCCGCCAGTCCATACGGTGTTTGGGGAGCTTTGGGTACGCGAGCTAGCGGAGAAGTCGTCGGCGACTTCAAGTCGCCAGAGTTCTCAACCGAGATCTCAGAAAATTTCAACGCGGACAGTCGTGCGCTGTGCTGGTCGCCCGCTCCTCGTCAGGACGGTGATCTGGTCATGATAAAAACTAAACTTGTCTTTGAAAGAAGGTTGAAGCGAGATGTCTCGAGCGAAAGCTCAATTATTTAACGCCTTCGTTGTGCTGCTGATCATGTCCGGTTGCGGCACGCAGAAGGATCGTTGGTTGGCCGCTCGCCCGGCGACTGCATTGGCTCGCGGCGAAGTGACGTTCCAGGGAAAACCTCTGGACGGAGCCATCGTCGTGTTTCAGCCGTTGGCTCCCGGCGGCATCGGTGCGTCCGCGGTGACCGACGTTCAAGGCAGATTCGAACTGAGTACATTCCCGCCCAAGGCTGGCGCCGTCCCCGGAAGGTATGCCGTTTCCGTCATGAAAACAGCGATGCCTTCAGAGGTCGCAGGGCACGCGGATGATCCGTCACCGATTCACGCCATCTCGCTGATTCCACCGAAGTATGCTGTCCCTACCATGTCAGAATTGAGCGCTAACATCCCAGAGGATGGCACAGAAGATCTTGTCTTTCATCTCAAACCTTGAGATGACGGATTTGCCTACGCCGCATCCGACGCCGAAGTTGAATCGGATGTGCTGAGCGTTCCGTCCATTAATCGCAGCCGCCGCGAAGCACGCGCAGCGGCTGCGGGATCGTGCGTCACCATCACAATCGTGCGGCCGTCGAGGATGAATCGATCAAACATCGAGAGAATTGCTTCGCGACTGTCTGGATCCAGATTGCCTGTCGGTTCGTCGGCCAGGATCAACTGCGGATTGTTCGCCAGCGTTCTCGCCAGGGCAACTCGCTGCTGCTGGCCAGTACTCAGTTCGCAGGGCTTATGATTCATCCGGTTTGAGAGTCCAACCTGTTCGAGCAGCGCGACTGCTCGATCGCGCTGTTCGGTGGGTGCGATTCCTGCCAGATAGAGCGGAACCTGTACATTCTCCAGGGCACTCAAGTACGGGACCAGATTGAACGTCTGGAACACGAATCCGATCCGATCGCGCCGTAACCTGGTCCTGTCCTTCAATGGCAGATCGTAAAGAGACTGACCATCAAACTGGACCTGTCCCGAGTCGGGCGACAACATCCCACCCAGGAGCGACAACAACGTTGTCTTGCCACTGCCGCTGGGTCCGACGACGGCGACATACTCGCCTTTCGCGATGTCGAGTCGATCCGTTCGAAACGCGATGACTTCTTCGCGTCGCTTCCGATAGATCTTGGTAATACCTTGCAGATGAAACATAAGTCACCGACTCCTGGCGCGGTTGCTGAAGATTTGAATCAGACAACGACGACGCATTCGCAATCGAAGTTCAAATCAGACATCCGAGAAGCAACTACAGGGATCCAACCTCGCCGCTGATCGAGCGGGCCAGTAGGCCGCTAATGTCGTGATCGCCAGTGCGGCTGCTACGGCGATCAGCAGCAAATCGGGAAGGGGACTAACAGTCACTCCTGCCCATTGCGAACCGAGCAGCATGGCCACGACGAGCCCCAGCGCACATCCCCCGACTCCGCCGATCAGACCCAGCGCCAGCGCTTTGAACAGAAACAGGCGAGTGACCAGTCCCGGTGTGGCACCTAACGCCATCAGCGTGCCGACTTCGCGACGCCGTTCGCGCACGTTCGACGAGATTGTGCTCGCGACGCTAGCCCCGCCGACAATAACCAGGATGCTCAGCACGAACAGCGACATCTGACTCATGAGCCGATTGATTCCGACCTGCGTCGAGACGACCTGAGAGATCGTCACCACCTTCGCGTCCGGCAGCAGGGCCGTCAGGCTGGGGACCAGGCCGCCGGCGGCATCTTCGCAGCAGCCCATCACCTCGATCGCGTTGACGACTTCTCCGGCATTCGTCATCCGTTGCACGGTATGCAGGTGAGCGAAGACGCGCCCATCATCGACTGTCCCCGTTCGAGGCAGCACGGCCAGCACCTGTAGGGACTCGCCCAGCACCTCGACCGATTTGCCTGGTTTCAGCTTCGAGAATTCGGCAACATCCGCACCGATGATCGCCTCGTTCCCCTTCAACTGATCGATCGTCCGTTCGGTGGCCAGAGCCTCCGGGGCACCATCGTAGGTCTTGGGTCCACAGGCTGCTTTTTTACAGCCGTCGTGCTTGTTGCTGAACAGCGAGACCGACTGCCATGCCGCTTTGGCCTGAAACTCACTATGGGGCAGGATGCCTGTCAGCGTGACGGCGCGATCGCCGACTTTGGCTGCCACACAGAGCTTCGGTGACAAGCGTTCGACGCCGGGCAGATTCGCCAGCAGGATGCTCGAGACGTGCGACTCGGGAAGCGTCTGCGAGGTGAGATCCGCGGAGTAGTAATCCTGCAGCGTCGCGGCTTTCGGTAGCACGAGAACATTCGCGCCAAGTGACTGGAGTTGCTGCCCGACTTCACGTTCCGAGAAAACCGTGACGTGACGAATCGCGACCAGGGCAGTCACGCCCAACAGGATTGCCAGCGTACTGGTGAGCATGGCCGACGGCCGCTCGCTCAACTCTCGCCAGACGAGTGTTCTGAGATTCATGCTCTTCCTTGAACTGCGGTGACTGATGGCGATCCGTTGCGTCAATCTTGATTTTCCAGCGACCTATCGTCGTGCCGCACGCGGTGCTGAAGTCGCCCGCGGAGCGGGTTGTGCGTGCTGGTGATGCTTGCAGTTCGGGTCGTCGCAGCACTTCCCTGCTTTGGCAAGCGCGGCAGCGATGTCGTCCTTGGAGGCGAATTCATCGAACTTCCCGACCAGGACACCGGGCGGTGCCAGCAACACGGTCGTCGTTCCTGTGGCCTTTGTGGCATCGATTTGCATCTGCGTCAGGAACTTTCCTTCGGCAGTGTCTGCAGCCACCATCGAGTAAGCGACCAGTCGATCTTTGAAATGGGGATCGGCCTGAAAATCCTTGAGCGATGCCGGTGCGGCAGCCTTTGCCGATCCCTGCACGCAGACGAAGACCAACTTTCCCTCTTGAAGCGATTTCATGCAGCGCATCATCGTGGGGGTGACGAACGCGTTCTCGATGAGCTCGGGCGTCAATTTCTGCGCAAACAGCCCCGTCATTGCTCCGTTGGGGGCGACGGCAATTGTCATCGGCATGGGGGCTCGGCTGACGTCGTACTTGTCCACCAACGCCTGATCAGCCGGTTGACCGACTTGGACGTAGGCTCCCACTGCTAGATCACTTCGCTTCGCCAGCCCTTCCTTCAACGTCGCCCCGACGGCCTGAGTCGCGGCGTCATTCGTCTTATAAAACACGAGAAACGTGTATTTTCCGGCGGCGGCGGCTTTTTCCAGCGTGGCTTCTGCCTGGCTGGGCGATGCTGGCCTGACGGTGGTCACTTGCTGCGCTTGAACCACATTCAGGGCATTGGCTGCGAGTAGACAGGAGGCAAATACAAAGTGACGTGACATAACGAATCCTTTCGTAAATTCTCTGCGGGCTTCGATCAAGATTCTCGACTGTGCCCGAGTCATGCTCTTTCTGGAAACGACGGTCGTTGAGGGATGAAGTAATCTGGTCAAAGCTCATCCAATGCGGGCTCATCCAGACCACTGTCTATTGAATATCGGCGGCATTTGACGAGGTCGCCAGGCGCTTTGCAGCCGATCCACTGAACCGCCAGAAAAGCCCAGGGTGAACGACGTATTCGCAAATCGTGGACGTGATCAGCCCTCCCAAGATGACGGTGGCCACCGGGTAGAGGATCTCTTTTCCTGGCTGCTGTCCTCCCAGAACCAGCGGCACCAGGCCGATCCCGGCCGTCAGCGCCGTCATCAGCACGGGAGCCAGACGTTCGAGGCTGCCGCGAAGGATCATCGCTTCGGAAAATGCTTCCCCTTCTTCCTTCATCAGATGCAGATAATGAGCGACCAACAGGATGCCGTTTCTGGCGGCGATGCCTCCTAATGAGATGAAGCCAACCATTCCTGCGACAGTCAGGGTCTGATTCGTCAGCCACAGGGCGACCGCTCCACCGACAAAAGCCGTGGGCAGTGCGAGCATGATTTGCAGGACGATCCTGGTCGATGGAAACTGTGTGAAGAGGACGAGAAATACTCCGGCGAGCGACACCAGGCTGAGCAGCGAGATCAATCGCGTCGCCTCTTGTTGAGCTTCAAACTGACCGCCATATTCGATGAAGTACCCTTCAGGGAGTTTGACCTTCTGCTTGACGGCGGCCTGAATGTCGGCCACGACACTGCCCAGATCCCGATCGGTGGTATTGCCACGAATCGTGATGCGGCGTTTGGTTCGTTCGTGGCTGATCGTATTGGGGCCGGCACCGTCATAGATCCGGGCCACGGCCAGCAGCGGTACTCGACCGCCGCCCGGCAAATCGATCACCATCCGCTCAATGGCTCCGACATCGGTGCGATACTCGTCATCCATTCTAACCACTAAATCGAAGGTCCGAGAACCTTCCAGGATGGTCGAAACGGTACGGCCGTTCAGTGCTGTCTCGACAAGACGATTCACATGGCCGGGGGTCAATCCGTGCAGGGCCAGTTTCTCGCGATTCAACTCGATCCGCAGCTGTGGAATTAATGTTTGAGGCTCGACGACTGGAGGTGCCAGTCCTGGAATGCCGGTAATTGCCGCTTTAATCTCGTTCGCCTTTTTCCTGAGGACGTCGAGATCGTCGCCAAAGACCTTAATCGCGATCTGAGCCGACACGCCCGACAACATGTGGCTGATGAGATGTGCCAGCGGCTGTTCGACTTCGTACTCGATTCCGGGGATGGCTTCGAGGTCCTTGCGAAGAATTGCCAGTGCCTCCTGTCGCGTGACACCGCTGTGAGGATTCATAGAAACAATGTACTCGGTCACGTTGACCCCTTCGGCATGCTCGTCCATCTCCGCTCGACC
>CBIHQO010000495.1:0-5521 GCA_966211735.1 uncultured Schlesneria sp. | reverse complement strand
TCGGTCACGCAAAGCGACGGCTCACAATCCCGCAATCAAGATTGTCTGCCTGTGGGAACCGGCTGAAGGGCGTGATCCCAAAGGCATTCCATGCCAGGGCTTTGCGGGTCAGATCCTCTTCCTGACCGGCAAATCGTTACCGGTGTCTGTCCAGGGCGATGTCAAGGTTTATCTATTCGATGATCATGGGACAGCCGAAGAGCAGGCCAAGCCACTTCATGAATTCAACTTTGATAGCGAAGCCTGGGCTCAGCATTACAGTTACGGTTCATTGGGGCCCTGCTACAACGTATTCATCCCCTACATGAGAAAAGGGGCCAACGACGCGACCTGTGCTTTGCGATTACGTCTGACACCTCCTGATAACCAGGGTCCGGCGCTCTTTTCCGAGATGACATCCATCGAATTGTTTGGTAATGGGGATGGACGGAAAGGTCCTGTGAAATCATCCACCAGCGATTCGCGAGTCGAACAGACGACTCCTGAAGATCTGACCTCGACGAACAATCGACGTCGCACGACGACGATCGTTTTGAACGCCAAAGATGGAGTCCCCGGCAACGCGACCGAGAATCCGAAGGTCTCGCCAAAATCCGACGTTCAACAGGCCAGCTATCAGCCTGACGCTAAACCGCTGACCGAGGCCGACGCACGAATGGCTCAATTGGAACAAATGGTTCAGCAACTGCAGGCCTTACAACAAACGCAACCAATTCCGACAGCGAAGCCAGCAGCACCAACGCCACCTGCAGCGCCACCGCGGTTACTCGACGAAGCAGAAGTTCAGCAGCCAGCAGAGAATCGAACTCGTCTCAAGATGCGTTCGGTGGAAAGTTCGCTCGACGACGAAGCCGTTTCTGCAAAACTGCAGCAACTCTCCGACGAACCTGATGACCAGCCGACAACGCGCCGCAAGCGTGCGACGGTCGAGCGCCGAGTGCATCCACTGCTGGACGACGATTCACCAGTGGCACCTCGCACAAGCACCAAAGCCTCTGCCACTCAACGCCAGTCTGACGTCACATTGGATGAAGCGCCAAAGAAGCGAAAAGCTCAAGGACACCCTCTGGACGACGACTATGATCAGGTCCAGCCAGTCGTTCACCGCAAGGTCATCCGCACGGTCGAACTGGGATCGAAGCCAGAACAGAATCGAAGAACCGTCGATGAGGCATTCGAACCGATCGAAACAGATCGAACCGAAGCAGCTTCCAACGAAGAGAGCCCACCAGTTCGTGTGCGATTGCGGCCTGTGAACTGATTGGCGGTGCCATTTCAATTGGAACATCTCGCAAATCACTCGCCAATTTCGATCAGCTGATTCATGAACTGCAGGGATCGTGACAATTGCTTTTCGGATCCGCAACGGCATGCGGTCGCAGCGTCTTGTGGTCCGTTGACGACAATCACACAGGTCAGTCAACGTGACATCGCACTTCAAGGCGACGGGCTGGAAGCCCATCCCACGAAAGCCGCAGTCGTCACACGGTCGCCGCTTCCATCAGCTTTTGCTCGGTGAATTCACCGCGTTGGAATTCGCCTGTCAGTCGGCCTTCGCAGAGGACCAGGATTCGATCGCAGACGGCGATCAATTCCGGTAATTCGCTGGACGTGATAATGATCGCCAGGCCTTCGCGACACAGGTCATCGATCAGCCGGTAGATCTCCGCCTTTGCCCCCACGTCGATGCCGCGAGTAGGATCATCCAGCAGCAGCAGCTTGGGTTTCGTTCGCAGAGCCCGCGCGATGATGCACTTTTGTTGATTGCCGCCACTGAGGCTGGTGATCGCTGCGGATTGGCCTGCCGTTTTCACTCGTAAGGTGATGATCGATTCCGCAGCGGCGGCACTTTCCGACGCGGTGCTGATGAATCCGGCTGATGAACATTCGTCTAGTGATGACAGTGTGATGTGTTCACGCACGTCCATTGTCGTGAACAGGCCGAATCGCTTGCGGTCTTCGGTGACGAGTGCGATGCCCGCTCGCAATGCCTGCTCGGGGTGCGAGAAGGCGACAGGTGACCCTTCCAGTTCGATGCGGCCCAAGGGGGCTTCGGGGCTGGCTCCATAGAAGCATTCCAATAGCTCGGTGCGTCCTGCCCCCATCAATCCGGCAATACCGACGACCTCTCCCTTACGGACGGAAAGGTTGATGTCCTTCAGACGCCACTCGCGCACGTGACCTCGCCACGGTAGCGACAAATTGGTCACCTTTAATACGCAGTCGCCAGGCAGACGGTTGGCTCCGTATTCGCTTTCGCCGATGTCACGACCAACCATCAGATGGGTGATCTCGCGCGGTGTGGTCGAGACACGATCCAAAGTCTTAACCACTTTGCCATCGCGCAGCACCGTGATGCGATCGGCGTTGCGAAAGACTTCGTCCATCTTGTGCGAGATGTAAATGATTGTTACCCCCTGCTCGCGCAAGCGGCCGATGATCCGGAATAGTCGCTCGACTTCTGATTCGGTGAGCGCGCTAGTTGGTTCGTCCATGATCAGGATTTGCGAGCCGTCGCCCGAAGTATCTTTGTTACGGTCACGCTGCTTCAGGGCTTTGGCGATTTCAACCAGTTGCTGATCGCCAATTCGCAATGTTCGCACGGGCTGACGCGGATCGATCTGGCATTCCAGGGGTGCGAAGAGTTCGGCCGCTTCGCGTTCCATGCGACGATCGTCGATAAATCCCAGCGATGTGCGCAGTTCGCGGCCCAGAAAGATATTGGCTGCGACTGACAGGTCACCCACCAGGTTCAGTTCCTGATGAATGATGCTGATCCCTCGTTCTTCCGCATCACGAGTTCCTGTCAGGGCGAGCGGCTGATTGCCGACGATGATCTTTCCGTCGTAGTCCGTGATAACTCCGGACAGGATCTTCATCAGCGTGCTTTTGCCAGCCCCGTTCTCGCCGCAGAGTGCTAGAAATTCCCCCGGCCGGACATCGAACGAAACGTCCTGCAACGCGATCACCGCGTGAAAACGCTTGGTCACGTTTTCGAATCGAATCAGCGGAGGAGCACTAGCGACCACGATAGAGATCCCGACTTAGGGTTGAACTACGTTCTCATTCAGCGGCTAAAGACACGGCTTTGTCGAAGACTCCAAAACCGAGGCACCCGATCACTGAACACTAGGGAACAGTTTGCAGATTTGCTTGCGATCGCTTCACACGGATCAAGCCTGAAGGTGTGACCTTGGTTCCGGTCACATCCAGTTTCGTGATCGGGCCGTTGCCATCCCAGGTCTTACGAATGACGTCTATACCGGCGTCGGTGATGGCGGTGTCTCGCAGCAGAAACTCGCTGATATTTGCGAAGTATTTCAGCTTGGGGACAATTCGCTTGAACGTCGCATCGCTGCAGGGAGTTCCGTTCAGATCGACGATGATTCCCTGGTCCCCTTCGGTGATTCTGCCCCCCAAGGCGACGATCGCTGACATGGCCGCCCGCCGTTGAACGCGAGGGTAGGCCACGTCACAACCGATCACTGTGACGATCAGCAACCCCGCCCAGACCGCCCCGACCAATCGCTTGTTCGTCGTCGACCACCCTGCACGAATGATCAATAGCAGCGATAGTGTGGCCGCCGCGGCAATGATCGCCTGCCAGCCCGCATCCATCTGCGTACGGCCTTCGATCAACTTGGCCCCCAGCAACGCCATCATCATTCCCGCCAGCAAGGTCAGGTTCAGCAACGTGACCCAGCCCAGCGGTCCGGCAAACAGTCGACGCGGTCCCGATGCGGCCGACGAAGATCGAGTAAACGTCACGGCGAATACGACCAGCACACCGACGATCAGGCCTTCATAGACATCCGCACCGGTCTTGATGATCTTCGCCACGCCATCGATGACGACTCGCAAAAACAGCGAACCCAGCAGCGTGCCGGGAATCGTTCCCACGCCCCCTTGCAGACTGCAGCCCCCGACAACGGCGGCGGCGATGGCATTCAGTTCATAACCGCGGCCCGATGTCTGTGGATCGGCAACGCTGAGTTGACTGACGTACAAGATCCCCGCCAGCGACGAGAGCACTGCACTGATGCAATAGGCCAACCACTTCAACCGATCGGTTTGAATGCCACTGAGTCTCGCCGCTTGTTCGTTGCCACCCAAGGCATACAAATGTCGCCCTGTCACAGTCTTGCTCAGCAACAGCCACAATAAGAATCCGACCACCAGCACGATCGCGACCAGATTCCAGGCCGTTCCCGAGATGGCACCCGAAAGTTCGCGGAACGAGCGATCGGCGATGTTGATCTGAGTCTTCGCTCCCCCCGAGACGGCCGCAGTGACCGATTCGATGATGGCGCGGCTAAGACTTCGTAAGCCGACGAGCGTCCCCAGCGTCGCCACGAACGGCGGCAGTCCGACCTCGGTGATTAACCACGCATGCAGGCTGCCGATCAACACGCCGACCAGCAGCGTCCCAAAAATCGCGGCCGAGATCACGCCCGAGCCGATCGGTCTCGATTGTTCGACTGCTTCCGGAGCCATCAGCAACATCAGCGTGGCGCAAATTGTCCCACTGAAGGCGACGACAGATCCCGTGGAAAGATCGATGCCGCCCGCAATGATGACGACCGCCGCCCCCAATGCGTACAGCGACAAGAGGGCCGTCTGCCGCGACAGATCGATCGTGCTGAGACGCCATTGGGTGAAATAGTTATGGTTCTTATCGAAGACCGTCGTCAGCACCAGCACGACGAACACGGCGGCGAGCAGTGCGAACTCGTGCCGTCGCCAGAAGCGGTTGGCGTGGCTATCAAGATTGGTCATCAACGCGGATCCCGGAAACGAAAGACGGGCAACCGAGGTCGCAGTGAGCGAGAACTGACCGAGCTACCTGTTGCCTGAAGAGTGGGCGGACATTCTACGCATTCGCACAGTCATCGCCATCCCATGATGCGACCATTCCCTATCCGAAAGCGACATTGTGGTTGGCAATGCTACGAGTAGGCGTCACAGTTTCCAAAACCTGATCACACAAATCCGACATTGTGTGTCGCCGCAAATCGCATCAATCGATGGAAATCCGACCGACAACGATGCGATCTGGAACTGGCGTGGCGCTCGTCGTCCCACTCTTCGGGGTACCACGACTGGTGCCAAAGGCACGGCTTTGTCGAATCTCCGGAACGGTGGCACCCAAACCAGATAGCATATTAATCATCGCTGAGGGTCTGGAGGGCACGATCCAGAGTAGAATTGGATCTCGCGAGGGTTGTCCTGGCGGCCCTGACAACCCTATCGTTGAGTCTCCCGCATTGGGAATGAAATTGAAGTCGCCTGTTGAGACGAGTTTATTCCGCATGAGCCAGCTTGTAACGCCGAGTTTTCTGTTCCGATGGTCGTTTGCTGTTCCGCAGATCAAGACGATTCCCAATCGAACCGGGCGCTTACTGGATCTGCCGGAATCATGTCGCTTGCCGGCAGTGGGTGAACTCGACGGACGCCGCGACTTTGCCGATGTGCGGCTGGCGTGGAACTCGTCTGGCTTCGGGGTCAGCGTCGATGTCCGCGG
>CBIHQO010000494.1:0-5523 GCA_966211735.1 uncultured Schlesneria sp. | reverse complement strand
GTTTGAAGTCCTGGAATTTGTCTTCCGGCAGCAGGATGTGCTTGCCATAGTCTGAGAGCAGCATCCCTTTGTCTCCGATGAACAATGCCGCGCTATCCCACTGGGGGATCCCCTTCTCTGTCCAGATCTTTGGTTTGTTGACACCTTGATACCAGTTCACAGTGACAGGAGGCATGTCGCCGCGCGCACCGTATTCATACGTCGCCTGCATCGACGCCGGCGCAAGATCGAGATGCGCCGGCGGTCCGGACGCTTCCACTGTTAATGGAGCCTGTAGCTTCAGAGCCCAGAAGGGCAAGTCGTTCCAGTGGCTCCCCAAGTCAGACATCGTGCCGCTGCCCCATTCCCACCAGCGATACCACTTGGGACCCGGAAAGTAGATCTCATTGAAGGGACGCTCTGGCGCAGGGCCCAGCCACAAATCCCAGTCCAACCCCTGAGGGACTGGCGAGGATGTTGTCGGTCGTTCCTGAGTCGAAACGATGTCGCCGTGCTTCTTCGCATCCTCGGGTGATTGCCAACCCCATGCTCGGCTGACCCAAACATGCGCCTCGCGAACGGGGCCGATTGCTCCCGTCTGAATCAGTTCCACAACGCGCCGATAGTTGGAGCCTGCATGAATCTGGATCCCCATCTGAGTCGCGACTTTGGCCTTGGCCGCCGCTTCACGAATCACACGCGCTTCCCAGATGCTATGCGTCAGTGGCTTCTCGCAGTAGACGTGCTTGCCATTCTGCAACGCCGCGAGCGTCGCAAACGCGTGCGTATGTTCGCAGGTGCTGACGATGACGGCGTCAAACTCATTCGCGTGATCGAACAGTTTGCGATAGTCGACAAATGTCCGCGCCTTCGGATGATTCGCCGCAGCGCGGCCAAGATTGCCTTCGTTCACATCGCACAACATGACGATGTTCTCGGTCCCCGCGACCGCGGCCAAATTGCTGCCGCCACGACCACCAGCACCGATGACGGCGACGTTCAGCTTTTCGATGACGCCCTTCGCACGCAGGATTGCAGGGGCGGCGAACGTCGACAGTCCCGCAGCGGCGGCAGTCTTCAGAAACTGGCGGCGATTCGAAGAGCGAGATTTCGCCGATGATACGTCCGATGAACCACTCATGCCGAGAACCCTCCAAGTGACGGGGAATTGTCTTCTGGTAGCCTAACGGAGTCGGCACGAGTGATCCATCTTGTCAACCGTCATATTGATCGCGACGGGTCGGGAATGACAAATCCGCATCGATTGAAGGATCTGGCAGACGTCCAGGAACTGACGAAGGCTCTGCAACTGCCGATTAACTTCGCAGACCAACTCGACCCGTATGTGCAACAGAAGTTCCGCGATCTTTGGGCACCCAGCGACGTTCAAGAGTAGTACCGGTTTTTCGACCAAGGAGGGTGAGATGGCGATCGGGCTGGACTCTTGCGGCGACAGCCGATTGAACATTCGACGCATCGTGTTCTGGAGCTTAATTGCGCTGATCACGGTGCCATTCTGCTTCTTGGCGGCCCATGAAGTTCCGGCCTATTTGCGCCGTGGTGAGCGAAGTCTGGTTACGCCCACTTGAGCCGTTCACGAGAGCGATTCTAGTTCCCAAATCTAATGACGACGTACGTAACCTTTCCCCTGAAGCAGAACTTGAGCAGGTTACCATTGTTGTCGAAGATGGGACCTGCACCGAGCAGTTGATTCAGCACTGGCTTGCCTTGCCCAAGTTACGCTCATTGTCGCTTTGCAACATTCCCGTCACTGATCGAGGAATTGACCTGTTGTTGCAAATGCCGCAGTTGAAGGAGCTTCACATTGAATGTGCCGCCGAGCCATCACCAGGATTGATGCGACTCTCCGAGTTGGTATTTCTCAAGAACTTCATTCTGAAGGACCTGAGGTTTCCGATTTCGGATGACGTGTGTGAGCGGATTGCATCAATGCCAAATCTCCGTGAGCTCAGGCTGTTAGGCACCGAACTGACGGCAGACCGTTGCTGAGTGATTGCAGGTTCGAGATCTCTCGAAACCGTTTGCTGCGCTTCGATGGACTGCAATCTGACACTCGAGTTGGCGCAAAGACTCGCTGCGATGCCGAAGATTCGGTGCATCGAATTCTGCTACCCCGGAAACCAACGGATGGAACCAGAGGCCGAAGAGTTTCTGAAACAGCGAGATCTGCTCCCCGAAGAGGAACTGCTGTTGCCCCTTACCCCGCTTGTGATTCAAGTGGGCTAACAGAAGTCTCACGCCATCCCACGTCGCTTCAGTTCCGCGACAACGGCGTGAACGATTGTCGAAACTTCTTCTGGCGCTGCCCCCTGCGTGTTGGCCTTGATCGAGCATCCGCTGACTGGCTCATCGGTGAAGCCGTGTTCGGCGAGCAAGCATTGCAGCGTGTCGGCCAGTTTCACGAGTTCTTTTTGCTGATCGTCGCTGAGTGGTTGTCGGCCAACTCCGGTGTCGAAGCCCCGCAAGCGGACCGCCGTGCGGAATCCGTCCGGGAATTCGGACGTGAGGATCATCGAGTCGAATAGACGCACGATCGCATACTGCAGATCGCGGGCTTCATCAATTCGGTAGGCCGTGGTCAGTTCATACAGCTTCCGAGTCAACTCGGGAACAACGCCGGAACTGGCGTTTGTACCGCCGTCGCAACCCATCAGCAGCAGAGGCATGAGAGCGGCGTCCCAGCCCGTCAGGAAGCTGAAATCCGGCCGCGAGGGACGAATGGCTTGAATCATGCGGATCATATTGGGAATGTCGCCGGATGAATCCTTGATCCCAACGACCATATCGCACTCTTCGGCCAGTCGCTTTACGGTTGGCACATCGATCGGGCTGGCAAACATCGGGATGTTGTACAACGTGACATCGATCGGCGTGTTATCGGCGATCTCTTTGAAGTAGGCGTAAACCGCGCGCGGGCTGAGTTTATAGTAGTAGGGAGCCACGATCGCCACGGCCGTCGCCCCCATTTCGTAGTAGGCCTCGCAGGCTCGCAACGTTTCTTTGACGTTGGCTTCGGCGGCCCCGGCCAGAACAGGAACTCGGCCGCGAACTTGATGACAGATGATCTCCATGATCCGCAATCGCTCTTCGACGGTAAATCGCGTGAATTCACCGGTGGAGCCATTGGGATAGAGACCATGCACTCCCTTGGCGATCAGCCAGTCGACGTACCGTCGCAGTTCACTCTCATTGATGTCCCCCTTGGCATCCAGGGGGACAATGTTCGGAGTGAAAATGCCTTGAAGCTTGCTGCGGGCCATCGGGAACTCGCTGGGTTCGATTCGAGAAAGTTAAAATCAGTCGTCTGCAAAGACTTTACCGTAGGAATCGCTACAGGGAAGTCTCAGCGGTCGCCCGAAACGTGTCAGCCCAAACTGCGTGATTGGTTTGATCCGATTCGTCAACACGATCGACAATACGATGCTGCTTCGTTATCGGGCTTTCGGACCATGCCAGCTTAGCGAAGGATTCGACCTGAGTGCTCGGAAGCCACTTTGTTGGCTGCCAGTTCAGTAAATCGCGGAGAATCCGACTGACCGTATTCACGATGTTAAACATTGCCGGATACGACTGGGAAATCGGTGACCGTTGACGTGATTTCTGTTTACACTCGGAAACTTTTGTGGCGTCTGGCGCGGGGCTTGCGTTGCAGCCATCCGTTCTCCAGAAAGGGACACCATGATTCAGAATGACGAAGACGCGGCAATATTCTTTCAGACTTATTACGTGATGTGGACGGTGGGAATGATCGATCCCGATTTCGTGGCCGAGTTAGATGCACTCAGCCCGCCGACACAGGAGAGCTGGCGACATGTCATGCAGCGCGAGTGTCCCTGGTCTCGAGCAGAAATCCAGGACAACTTTGCACGGCTCTGTGTAGAAATGACAGACGAAGAAGCGCTGGAGACGATCTTGCGCGAGTTGTTGCTGACAGCAACATGATTTGGCTTACTTGCTGATCGGCCAAAAGGACCGAACTGTGGTGGGGCCGCCTGTGGTGGATTCGATTTCGATGCGGCCACCATGTTGACGCAAGATCTGCCAGCATTTCGAAAGTCCAAATCCCAGACCGCGTCCCGCTTGCCGACCGGAAAAGAACGGATCGAACGCATGGGTTCTTTCGAGTTCCGAAAAGCCCGCCCCGTGATCCATGATCTCAAGCTGAACAAAGCCGTCGGCCGTTTCAGTTGCCGAGAGCGCAATTGTTCCACCGCTCGGCTGCAACGCCTGCCGACTGTTACGAAGCAGTTCGCTGAGCACGACGGCCAGCTGAACTGGGTCCGCATCTAAGGCCACAGTTGGCGGGATCGTGATGGCGACCTGACAGTTCGACTGTTCGAGTTGTTCACCCAACTGCGAGACCACTTTCGTAGCCACTTCCGCCAGGCAAACTCGTTGCAACTCAGGGGTTGGCGGCCTCCCGAAGAGCATCGCATCGCCGATCATGTCTCGAACGCGGTACGCCTGAGCGCCGATCGATTGCAGCATCTGCCTTCGCTGCGGATTCGGCTCGTCCTTCAACAATTGCTGAGCACGACCGATGATCGTCGCCAGGGGGTTGTTGATCTCATGGCCTGCACCGGCGGCGAATTCTGCCAAGGCTTCCATACGGCTGGCGTCTGGAATGATCCGTTGCACAGTTTCGGGAGCGGGATCATTGGACCAGATCGCCTTTGAATCGTGCTCGGTCATTATCCGGCGTCCTGAAAACTGGGCCTGGTAATGCCAACGAGGACGATGGCGAACCACCGTCCTCGTGAATCTCGTTTATAAGGTCGATCAACTACCGTTTGGCAGTCAGGAACGAACTGGCTCGACGTCGAGCAGTTTGCACATGCGATCGATCAACGTTTCGATTTCGAATGGCTTCTGCATGAAGTCGTTCGCACCCGAAAGCTTCAGATCGGCAATCTTGTCGGCTTCGACCATCCCGCTGATGCAGATGATCTGAGTCCCATCAAGTGCCGAGTCCATGCGGACTCGCTGGCAAACTTCTTTACCATTGATATCCGGCAGCATCACGTCCAATACGATGATGTCAGGGCGATATTCCTTGACCATCATCCCCGCATCGAAGCCGTTATTGGCGATTCGAATTTCGAACCGGCCATCGGCTTCGAGAGCATCTCGAATCAGTTCGACCAGTTCCTCATCATCATCGACGATCAGTGCCTTGCGACGACCGCTTTCCAACGCATCCGTGGGGATGCCATTTTCTTTCATGAATCGATACAAGACATCGCGGGGGATCCGGCGGAACCGGGATCCAGGGACGCGAAAGCCGCGCAATTGACCTGAGTCGAAGCAGCGAATAATCGTCTGCTGGCTGACCTTGCAGATCTTTGCAGCTTCGCCTGTCGTAAAGACGGTTTTCATTGATCCCATCCTAAGCAGGGGTTTGGCGCAGAAATGCCAAACCGGTTTCTCTGCAGACTCCCTCCATGCGAGAGAACGCTTCGCACCGTCAGATTGCGTTCGCTGTTGCTTTAGACAACTTTGCCGAACCTGCCGGATGTACCGATT
>CBIHQO010000493.1:0-5530 GCA_966211735.1 uncultured Schlesneria sp. | reverse complement strand
CGGGGTGTTCGGGAGTGATCGCAACGAGATGCGCGCCCAGTTCTTCAAGTTCGGGGAGTGCCTGTTGGAGTGCTCGTAATGCGAAGTTGCAATAGGGGCACCAGCCACCACGATAGAACGTGACGACGAGTGGTCCCTTAGAGAGCAGCGAGTCCGAGCGAACCATATCGCCGATTTGATTCGGCAGGAAAAACATCGGGAACTTATCCCCGACCTGAATCGAATTCGCGTTCAGTCCGGCCTCGACCAATTCGGCCAGCGACCGATTCAACGCGTCCACAAAATCTCGTGGCATCGCGCCTTGCTCAGGATTTTGCCAGTACTGACGCGATTGGTGCAAGGCGTCGGCCAGCGATGTGCTGGTGGGGTCCCAGCGAAACGGTAAAGCGAAGCCCTCATCCACTTTATCAACGGCAACGGGATCTTCTGTATAGCTGCGAATCGTCTGTGCCATGCTCATCACTTCCCGACAAAGGACGATCCACTGACCAACCCGGGACCGAAATTCGATCCGTATGCCAGGTCGCAGCGTTACCTCGCCCTATGCAGAGAAATACCGGCAGCCTCGACTATTCTTACATTAAATCTCGTTCATTCAGTTGAATCTCAGATTCGACGAGCGACCCTATAGCCCATGACCACAATCGAATCGTGGCGTGACGAAGAGTCCGGGCCTTCACGCGGCCGCACTTCGTTGGCGCGTTAAATGCGATCACGTCGTGATAGCGATCCAACGACAACTTCTATTCAGTCTCTATTCAAACGCGGCTGAATCGATCGCCGGTTGAAGCAGAGTCGGCTTGGAACCGTCGGTCCCGATTGTCAGCAACTGTAGGCTTTTGCCGGTAGTGCCGTAGACCTTTCGCTCGACGAAGTAGTAGATCGATTTGTCCGAGATCCAGCCTGCTCGCACGGCTCCTTCGCCACCCAGGGCCAACGGGTAGGAGGCGGTGCATAACTCGGTCGACTTCGTCACGTCATTCGCATCGGCGATCTGCAACTGCACCGATTCGAAGCTGAACCCCTCTGCTGGCATTGCCAGCAGCAACGACTTGCCGTTCGGTGAATAGTAGGCGTACTTCGGCTGGACCTTCAGGTTTTTGGTCACACCCGTTGCCAGAGTCAGTTCGTACAGGTTCTCTCCGCCGTGCTCGTCCTTCTCGAGCTTGCCGCCCACTTTGCCCGCCGCGAACGCCGTGAATACGACTTTTTTCCCGTCCGGAGATACATCGAATGCAAACTGTTGATTGACGATCACCGCGGCCTTCGCTGTCAACTTGCCGGTGGTCGAATCCAGTGTCGAGACGGTCCCCGCGAATCCGACATCGCCTTCTTTCGACTTGGCGTCGAGCAGCACGATCGTTTTGGAATCGGCCAGCCATTGAATGTTCGTGCCGATCTTGCTGGCAATCTTCTTGGCGTTGCCATTGGCGGTCGTCACCAGGTGCAGTTCCGGCACCTTCGATTTGAATTCGGGATCATCGTCGTTCGACCCGGCCACGATCGCGACATATTTCCCATCGGGGGAAAAACGAGCGTTGGCAGCGCTATCGACTTGGAAGATCTGTTTCGCCTTCCCGTTGGCCACTGTCACCAGCGAAAAATCGAACGTCTGAAATCCTGACTTTGACACTGTCAGTACCTGCTTGCCATCGGGCGAGAACCGCGCGTACGACGGCTCGGCTCCTTCGGTCGCCTTCTGGATCAACTTCACCTTCTTGCTGACGGGATCGACAATGAAGAACCCTTCCTGCCGAGTCACCAGCAGCTGCCCCTCTTTGTTCACGTCCAGCTCGATAGGAAAACATCCGACCAGCAGCAACAGTCCCAAGGCACAGAGCACTCGATTATTAGCCATGACATCTTCCTCAGGCAGATTTACTAGACGGCGATAACAGGTTCGTTCCGCAAACTAAAACAGAGACTTCGCGAAGTCAATCAGCACGGCAGCAGTGAGGGGTGGGCACTCTTGTGCAGGGTAAGTGAAAGAAGTTTGAAACACAGAGGCACAGAGAACGCGGAGGTACGAAAACACATTGGCCCACCTGTGAGAAGCTTTCATGTGAAGACGTGAACCAATGTCGGCACAGACGAAAGTCTCCGTGCCTCTGTGTTTCAAACTTCTTTGGCCTCTCGGACCGTCACTTGAATAGCGTGACGGGATAGATCAACGAAGGTAGCTCGTTTTCCCCATCCTTCACGGTGATCTTGAGGGCCTTCTCGAGAAAGCCGACTTTCTCCTGCCAGATCCGAAATTCGTGCTCGCCCACGGGGAGATTACCGATTTCAAATTCCCCCTGTTGGTTGGTCACAGCGGCATAGGGATGATCCAGGATCATCCACCAGCTCTGTATCCAGAGATAGGTATCACTACCAACCTTCACGGGCAGTCGCTCGGCTTTCTTCAGGGATGCCACAAGCACTCCGTTACGATCGTTCGGTTGAACCAGGAAATTCTCCTGCGGATTTTTCAGCGGGTAGGTGTGGACGTTGTGAACGACAGGATCGGCGGAAAGAACCTGCACCTGCTGGCCAGTTCTTACCAGCAGGACATGTGGAACGAATCGATACCCCCGCTGGTCAAGTATCACTTGCGGCACCTTCGGCTTAACGAGCTCCGGATGAATCTGAGTTGGCTCTTTCGCGAGATAGATGACAGCGTTGGCCAGACCTTTGGTCCTCGGGTCGATGACGACAGATTCATCGGGAACATTTCCAACACCACGAAGGCCCTGCACGAGATCAGGGCGTTTCGGGAAATCGCCTTCCACGACGATCTGACCCTTGATCGTTCCCCATTGGGCTACGGCCAGATTTGTCTGCTGCAGGCCGACGATTGAGCAGATGGACAAAACGATCCATTGAATTCTCATGAGTCGCCTTTGGTGTTTGACTGAACACACAGACATTGGGTTCGTGCGAAGCGACTGCCGGGCCCTCCGCATTGAGGGACACAATAACATGCAGGTGGCGGACGATCTTAAATCGCCATAGATTCCTTCAATATCACATTTTGAGACAGGTCCCTTGCCGCCGCAAATGCGCCGAGGGATGATCTGCCGTCGACCGATATGTACGAGAACAAACAGCAAGAGGAACCGGACCACAACATGCGTACGACATTTACCTCGGCGTTGGTGTATTGCCTCGTGTTCTCCAATGCCTGGTCGGCCGACAATTCCAAGCAGATCGAACGTGTGCTCCATAATCATGGAGAGGCGATTGCGAAAGCAAATGATCTTCGCGCGAAAGCCACGGAAAAGTCTCGCAACGAGGCGATCGTTCAACTCACCAAGATGGCCACCGCAGCTTACGCTGACAAGGATCGGTTGTCGGAGACCAATGCCTGGAAGGCGGTATTGATGCTGGATCGCTCGAATGCCAAAGCAACTCAATACTTCAAAGACCTGGGCACATTGGATCAGATCCTGGCGACGATTCCGGAGGACAGTGCAGGCGGCAGTCTGTTTCGCCTGGTCGGGAAATGGCATGTCTCATGCGACAACAAGGCCCAGGCGGATGTCGAATTCACTCCGGAAGGTGTCTTACTGACGGACAACAAGGCGAAGGCTCATCCCAGGATTGCGGCAGACCGAGACTCGATTACGTTTCGTAAAGGAGACTGCGTCGACAAATATACGATGGCGGGAAACAAGCTACTCTTCGAGCAATGGTTTCCAGCCTCGATCTATCCAAACTCCGGTCCGAGCAACTTTGGCATCGCAACCAAGGTCGAGTAGTTCTTCAACCAAATCCTGTCGCTCGCAGATTCGGAGTCGCAGCGTCCATTTTAAAGCGGCAATACAAAAACAGCCCGGCACAAGGCCGGGCTGTTAACTGGATTGTCGATGTTACTTGAGGGTGGCGGCCTGGACCTTGATCGGGGTCAGCTTGTTCTCGCCCGCTTTCACGGTGACCTTGTAGGTCTTTTCGAGGTAGCCCGCTTTTTCTTGCCAGACGCGGAATTCGTGATCGCCAACGGGCAGGTCGGCGATTTCGAATTCGCCCTTGGCGTTGGTCACGGCGGCATACGGATGATCGAGGATCACCCACCAGGCCTGCATCCAGGGATGGATATCGCAGCCGACCTTCGCCGGCAGACGTTCTTCCAGCGAGACGGAGGGGACTGCCACGCCCTTACGATCATTCGGGGCGACGATGAAGTTTTCCTGCTTGTTCTTCAGCGGATAAGTGTGGGTGTTGTGAGCGACTCCATCGTCAGAGAGGACTCGTACCTTTTGATCGGTACGGACCAGCAACACGTGAGGAATAAACTTGCAACCCTTCTGGTCGAAAGTCACTTCCGGGTTTTTGGACTTCACCAGATCAGGGTGAATCTTGGCCGGCTTCTTGGCGAGCCAGACCACGACGTTGGCCAAGCCCTTGGATTCGGGATCGACGACGGCCGTTTCATCAGGAACGCCTGCGGCGGCGCACACGTCGGCATCTTTGGCACTCGCATCGCCCTTGGCGACCAATGCCTTCAAGGGAGCAAAATCGCCGGTGACAGTGACCTGCCCCTTAATCGTTCCCCATTGAGCCTGAGCCGCTACGGGAGCCAGTCCCATCGCGGTGACCGTACAAACGGTCGCCAACGCCAATACCTTGCGCATGGTGCACCTTCACGAAAATAGAGGTTGTCGGGGCTCGGCCCCTGAGGTGGGAGGAACTTCCGGTTCCGTTCAGTCGTTGCCATTCTATTATGGTCACCCGATGACCGGAGGCAAGGAATCCCTTCGTCTTAACTCGCAACAGAGATTGGGATTCCTCAAAATGGGAATCGAAGGAACAGCGAGAATCCCGGTCGTTGGCGAACCTCGCCCACGAATCTGGGCTCTTCACCCGGACTGTCACGGTCGGTGTATTAACAGAAATTGGACTTGTTGTATCTCACGAAGACCCAATCTGTTGGCGAGATTGGCTACGGGATGCTCATAGCGAGTCGCGATCAATTCTTGCCTCACGTTTGGGCGATTGCTGGCCAACCGCTAGCGTGATGTGTTAATCTGACGGAATCCCAAGTGTCAAACCGCGTTGAGTAGGTCGAATGATTTATCTGAATGTCGTCCTGACCGTCAAAGATTCGAACGATGTGCCCGAGATTCAGTCGCTGCTGTCTCAACAGGGGCGCCTGTCACGTGCCGAACCGGGCTGCGTTCGATTTGAAGTCTATCACTCGCAGAATGACCCCAAAGTTTTCATTCTGAATGAGCATTGGACTGATCAGGCAGCTGTTGACGCACATCGCAAGGCAACGGCCTACACCACGATTTATCAGCCCCAAGTCCTGCCGAAAGTGGAACGGACTCCACATCCTTCGGACTTGGTACCTTAATAGTCTCTGCCGAGTTCGCTTCTTCGTGCCATCCCTTATTTATCGCGTCGCCCATTTCTGGCACGGCTGAAACCCGAATTTCGCTTTTTCCGTTCATCGTCCTTTTGCCATGTGGAAACTATGTCTACGCAATTGAACAAAATCAGCGCTCGTATCACTCAGCCACGATCTCAGGGTGCTTCACAGGCCATGCTG
>CBIHQO010000492.1:0-5535 GCA_966211735.1 uncultured Schlesneria sp. | reverse complement strand
TCTGAGACCAAGGTCGTGCGTCGCATCTCAATGGATCCACGAGTTCGGCAGGAGAACAGCATGATATTAACGAATGCTGTTCCGTTCAGGAACGGTACTGCCGAATGTCCCCTGATGCCGGTTGGGAGAACGAGATCGAATACCGGTCTACTCGTCGCCCTTGCGGGGGGCGACCACTTCGACACTGATCAGCGTGTCGCCTCGACGAACGACGAGTTTCAGAACATCGTTGGCCTCCAGACGGCCCAGGTCTTCGCGGAGCAGTTTGCAGGACTGAACGAGGTTGTCGCCAGCAAACAGGATCAGATCGTTGGGCAAGAGGCCCACCTTTTCGGCTTGTGAGCCGGGTAGGATCCGATCGATGTACGCGGGGGTTCGATTCAGCACGTCTGGAATGGTGACGATGCCGAAGTCGATCGCGTCGTAACGGCGCGGCCGCATCTTACCGGGACTCTCTTCGTCGTCGGGATTCCGCCGTTTGCTGAAATTGCCCGTGACGATTTGCTCGATCGTTTCTTTTAACTCACTGATCGGCATCACGTAATTCAACCAGGTATTTGTCTGGGTATTCCGCAATTCTTTACCAAGCATACCCAGCAGACGGCCATCGCGAGTGGTCAGTACACCACCGGCTGCCCCTGAGTTATTGGTGATAGCGTCGACGACATAGACAGGACCTGTGTAGGGCGACTCGAATGAGCCTCGACGTGCGGCGAGCGACGTCTTGGCTGAGATTACCCCGTGCATGACGGTGACAGGTTCATCGCCAGTCGCAACCTTGAAGGCGTTGCTGAAGGCCAGCACCCGGGTCCCCGGGCTGACCAGACCTCCGCTGGACGGCGCTTCAGCAAGATCAAAATACGGTAGATTCTCGGCTTCGATCTTGAGTACGGCCATATCGAGCGGCGGTTCGGCTCCCAGGACTTTTCCCTGGTAGCGTCGTCCATCGTGCAGCACGACGTTGACCGTGTCTCCATCCAGGATGTGACTCCAGACCGTGACAATGTGCCCGTTGGGAGAGACCAGGAACCCCGATCCATACGCGTGCAGTTTTTGACCGCCACCCGCTCCAAAAATCTTCACCACTTTTGGCGAGACTGCAGCGATCGATTCAACGCCGGATTGTGCGTGTGCATTCGATCCCACGCAGATCGTGAGTATGAACAAGCAGGTCTGCAGCAGGCGTTGTATCATCGATTCAGTTCCCATTGCCAGCCTCAATCTTCTTGTCCGCTTCAGGCAGCACGTCCAGCGTCAGTACATCGAACGTGCCGAATTCGACATCACCATGGCGAACTGCGAATCGATTCGGGAAGCGTTTTCCGGCGAAATTGCCCATCTCTAGAAAGCGGATTTCGCACGGGTCAACATCGGTTCCCAATTGCGAATTAAAGCCGACGAACGCTCCGTCTGTCTTGCGAAAGAACCAATAGGATTCGACACCCGCTTTGCGAGTTCGCAAGACATCCACCAGCGCCCCGTAACCATCGAGCGGTTGGCTACCGACATACGAAAATTCCGTGAATGTCTCCGTCCCGGCGGTGATCAACTGTTTGAATTGATAGAGTGCGGCGAGCAGCCCGCCAGAACCGGGCGGTTCGTCGAGGAATTCGGCTCCCATGTCGAGCGGTTGCAGACCCGGTCGACCAGGCAATTGCAGTCCCAATCCTTTGTCGGCCAGTGTCAGCACAAAGTCATCACCCGCGGATGTCTTGCCGGTCAACTTCCAGCGTCCGGCAACTGTCCGCCAGGAATGCAGTGCTTCCAAGCCATGCAGCACTCGTTGCTGCTCCTGCTGATTGAAGTAGTAATTGGCGTAGCCGGCTTTCTTGGCAAACAATTTCTTGTACTCGGCCGGCAGCTCTTCTTTGGGCAGCTTCGCTCCGGACTTCTGTTCCTCGGGACCGGGCTTGGGCTTACCGCGTGGACCCTGCGGCTTGGGTTGTTTCAACTCCGATTCGCGGTGTAAGGCTCGCAGTTCGACGATAATCTCCTGCTTCTTTCCTTCGCGACGATAAACCAGCGGCAGCGACCAACCTTTGGGATAGATCCCCAGGATATTCTTGAACTGATTGACGCTGCCGATCGATCGTCCCGCGAACGAAACCACTTCGTCATTTTCTCGCAGGCCGCGTCGATAAGCAGCCGACTGGTCAAGGATCGAGTCAATCACGACTTCTCGATCGGAGCCGGTTCGGACAGTCGCGCCGAGCGTCGCATGGTCGACGACGTGCCCACCGCGCAGGTGATCCATAAAGTGCTTGATCTGGTTGATCGAAATCGAATAGCCGGCTCCGACATTCACGCGGCCACGTTTTTCCACGCTGATTCGGCCGTTGATGCCGACCAATTCACCCGCGACATTGAACAGCGGACCTCCTGAGTTTCCGGGATTGATCGACGTGTCGACCTGGATACAGTCCGTGTATTCCAGCAAAGTGCCGGCGGGATACTGATACCGATGCAGGCCACTGACGATCCCCGCTGTTACCGTTGGCTGAAAGTCGGTGGCGAGGAGGAACGGGTTCCCCATGGCGTAGGTCCAGTCACCCACCACCAGCTTGTCACTGTCACCAAGCGTGGCGTGCGGGAAGTCATCGCGGCCAAGCAACTTAATCAGAGCGACGTCGCCAGTCGGATCGATACCGACGATCACGGCGTCATACAGTTGACCGTCGTTCAGGCCACACTTCATGAAATCGCCGCAGGCACTGGTCACGTGAAAATTCGACAGGGCATAACCGTCGGAACTGATCAGCACGCCAGACCCGCCCCCATTTCCGTCACTGGAAAAGATCGCGACGACACTGGCGGCGACTTTGCGCATCACCTCCGTCCGCTGCTGCTGCGCGTGGAGAACAGAGGTGTCGACGGCGTAGACCGGCTGGCAAATCGCGCTGGCCAAGGCGAGCGCGACTGTCACGGAAACCAATCGATTCAGCAGTCGGCCCATAGTGTTACCTGATTTGCATGCCTTTTGAGGATTCACTTTGCTCGACATCTATTTTACGAGTTTGGCGTCGGCCAGAATCAAGCGGTCGCCAATATCGAGTTCATCCTCACCAAAACCGACTGTAATCTCTAATTCCACAACCCCGGTGATGTCGAGGTCCAGATTCTGCGGAGGCTGACCGGCTTGAGCAGACCCCTTGAACAGGACGCGACCGTCTCCCTTGATCGTGACATCCACATTGCCGCTGAAATGTTCATCAATCCCCATGACAGTCTGAAATCGGCGATAGTCTCCGCCGCTGCGATACCTGAGCACCGTCAACGAGTGAAGCGATAGGCCTTTCGCATACGACTTGTTGCCGAAACTGATGGGGCGACCATCCAGGCATTTGTCGCGACGGTAGTCCCAAGAGAGATCAAAAAAAGGAGTGTACTTGATATCGCGCGGTTCCATGTTGGACAGATAGGCGATCTTGCCCTGCGTGTAGTCGACATACTGAATGCTTGTTGCCGGAACCGTGAGATCTGTCCCTGTCGCCAGCTTAACCTTCCAGCTTTCGCCATCCCACGACACGGATCGAGCAGCCAGGTGGTCGCCGGTTGCCAGGTCGATACTCGCTGTTGTCTTGCCCGGATTGGTATCGCGTTTGGCATAGATCAATCCAAAAACGCGTTCGCGTTTGACGGGAATGTCGTCACCATCCAGCTGGAATTTGATCGTTGTTTCATCGACCGATCCGATGACCCCATCGAGGTGGTCAAGGACATCGTTCTTGCGGACGGCGACCTGATCTTTCTTCGCTGAACGCGACAGCAGTTGCTTCCAGGTTCCGTCCACTTTCGAATCGGGAGCAGCAAATCGGACGGATTGAATCGTCGTCAGCGGCAGCTTCAAGTCGCCAAGTTGCGGATGTGTCACGATCGCTTCTGAGGTCGTCGTCTGGTACTTGGTGACTCTTAGCAGCGTCGAATCTGTGAGCAACACTTCAAACAGCGACGCCGTTGCGGGGACTGTGGTGACGGAGGGAACACGAATTGACAACAATTCCGCTGCAGCCAGCCGGTTTGATCCGGCAGGCGTTTTGAGGACGGCTTCGTCTGCCGCCAATTTTTCTAATGTTCCGACGTGTTGATCGCCATTGAGCATCGAAACTTCGACCGGCGGCGCGGCAGCCGCGATAAGAAGAAGCAAGGCGGGCCAGGTGGTCATCGTTTCGCTAGTCCTCGGCGAGGTGTTTCTGCGGGGCTGGATGCTGTCCGAAGTTACTTGGCTTTCGCTGTGCGTTCGGACTGCTTGCGGAAATATTGGTCAATCGCACGTTGATAGTGCGATGGAAAGTTGCGATTCAAATCACTTTTGGCTTTGGCTTGTTCCTTCGCGGGCAGATTGCCCCATTGGCCGTCCTTGGCGAACTTCTTCTTGTCGACATCGCCAGGGGCTTCGGTTCCCTTGACGCTGCTGTCGTTGGCGGGATTGCTGGACTCGTTGCTGTTGCCACCTTCTCCCTCGCCTCCTCCACCACCCCCGCCCTGCTGCTGCTCAATCTTCTTGATGATTTCGTCCAGCTCGCTGATGATCCGGTCTTGAACCCCCTGCACCTTCTCGCCAGCTCGACCAAGATCCAGACGTCGCTCCGAGTCACTCATGAGTCGAGCGATTTCGCCGAGTGATTTCTCTTCCAGACCCTGCAGATCGGCCTGCATCAGCGTGGCCGTGGCCGAGTATCGCACCGGAACTCGTTCGACATTTTTCAGCAGTTGTTCCAAAGCCAACAGAGCCGGTTTCACTTCCAGAACCCCTTGAAACGCGACCGCCTTGAAAAAGAACAGGCTGGCCGGATCGACAACCTGACGCGGATCGATCGCAATCAATTGCTCGAGCGCTTCATCAAACATCCGACGCTCGACGAGGTACCGTCCGTAGAACAGGCGAAGGTTTGCCGTTTCAAAAGTGTCACGGCTCGGTTGCTTCAAGAAATTGCCATCGGGCGGTAGCAAGATTGCAGCGGAGGCATTGCAAGCGGCGACGAGTTTACCGGCATCGGCGTCGATGGTGGCGAATGAACGGATGACCAGTTCCAAGATCCGATCGGCATCGTCGGACGGCAGTTCGGTTCCCCAGATCGCAGTCAGGTCTCGCTGCTGCTGCTCTGTGATGCCTGGTCGTGATGCCGCCCACGCCAGAACTTGGCTACGGGCATCATCGAGCTTCATCGGCGCATAGACTTCGTTCGCCGCTTGAACCGAAACTGTCATCACGAGATTCAGCACGATCGCCGGTAATACAACGTGCATTCGCATGATGGACCTTTGCTATATCGCTGAAAGACTCGTTCGAGTCAGTTCTGTTTCGATGACTATTCGTTCTTACCTGCGGCCAAATCGTGAGTCGCTCGCTGGACCTTCGACTGTCGGTCGGACAATTGCCGAAGCTGCGTGACGAGGTCCGCATCGACAGCCTGTTCGCCTTCCACCAATCGTCCCATCTGCTTGGTCCTGCGATTGACGCGATACTGCAGTGATCTGAGCATCTTTAGTTCCGCCAGTTTATTCACCAGGGGCGACTGTTGTTTCTGTTGTTGC
>CBIHQO010000491.1:0-5540 GCA_966211735.1 uncultured Schlesneria sp. | reverse complement strand
CGCCGGCCAACGTGTCCTCGATCGTGGTCGACGTGGAAAAGCATGCGATGGCGTTGGGCTACTTTTTTCTCTCGGCATTCTGCCTGTTTGCCTGTGGGCATTCAGCTCTGCCATTGCAACTTCCGTTACTGCTGGCGGGGCTGGCGGCTGTGTTGATGGGGTCGGTGTTCTTTGTGAGTGCGAGTGCTTGCGTTCCGCGAATTCTAGCGACGTATAAGGCGATCACGAATTGGTTCGTCGAGACGGCCAGGCTGGTCCCTTTGGCGCGTGAGTTGCCACCACATCGATCGGCTATGCAGAAAGGCCGACCATCTGAGGTCGTAGTGGACGATACTGCCGCATTATGAGTGGGCGGCGCTCATTTGCGCAGTTGCGAACTACTGCTTGCCCTCAATCCATGACGTCAATTGCTTCTGAGTGCGATATCCCTTGAGTTGGCTGACTTGTTTGCCGTGCTTAAAGAGGATCAGGTGCGGAATGGCCGAGACGCCATAGTACGCCGTCAGCTCTTTGTCACGATCGACGTCAAGTTTCACGACGGACACCTTGGGAGAGTCCTGTGCCAGGCGATCAAGTTCCGTTTCCAGCTTCCGGCAGGGGCCGCACCAATCGGCACCGAACTTGACCAGCACAACATCGGACGATTCGATTTGCGCGGCCAACGAGGAATCGTTCGGAAGGGGCTTTGGAGGGGCCTTGCGGGCGGTCGCGAACACGAGCAGCGCGACGGCGATACCTGCCATCGCAATCAGATTCATCGCCGAATTGAGCTTACTCACAGTAATATTCCATGCCGGAAACGATCTTAACCGTCATAAGTGTAGGGCGCATGTCGATGCAATCTAGACTTCGTGTCCAGATTGCGAACGGAAACTTGAGCAAAAAGTGCTTCGAGATGAGATTCTGCTGGTCCGCTTTTGATCGATGTGACCAAGCGGACAAGATTCTCGCGCCGTTCCGTGAGAGACGGTCGTCATCAAGACGATTGTGTGTGTGTCGCTGGCCGTTCGTCGCTTTCCAACTGATTGAAGTCGGATTATGGTCAACGCGGCAATTGGCAGATCCGCGTCATACTTTTTCGGATAGCGATCATGCGATCACCTGATGGTGTCATGGCCTTTCTCTTGCGGCCTTTGTTGGTGATGTGGATCGTTGGCAGTCTTTGCAGTCTGTCAGTGGCTGAAATGAGCGCCGGGGTCGCGAAGGTTGATATCACGAATGACGACGCCGGGCCGGTGAATGATCGGCTCTATGCACGGGCTCTGGTGATTGCGTCGGGGGAGGTGACTGCGGCGATTGTCTCGATCGATGCGGTGGCGATTGGTGAGATAGGGCCGATCAAGAATGACTATCTCGGGAAAGTGCGCGGGCAGATCGAAACGGAGTTGAAGATTCCGCCGACGAATGTGTTGGTCAACGCCAGCCATTGTCATGGGATTGTCTGCAAGGATGTGGATCAACGCACGATTCAAGCCGTGAAGCTGGCGCAGCAAAACATGGTTCCGGTCCGCATGGGGGCTGGTTCCGGTCACGAAAACCGGATCATGGAGAATCGCCGACTGAAGCTGAAAAGCGGTAAAGAGCTGGATGTTCGACATGCTTACTCATTACCTCCCGATGACGAAGTTGCCAGCGTTGGTCCTGTCGATCCGCAGATCGGGATCCTGCGACTGGATCGAACTGACGGTCGTTCGTTGGCGGTGGTCTACAACTTTGCCTGTCACCCGATTCAGGGAGTTCCCAGCGGTGGCAATACCGCAGATATCACGGGCTTCTCGTCGAAGGTGATTGAAGACAATTGCAGCGACGGCACGGTCGCGTTGTTCATTCAGGGGTGTGGCGGTGATATCAATCCGATCGGCTACAAAGGCGTGGATGCGCCGCGCGATGCGGAGACGCTCGGCAATCTGCTTGGGCTGAGCACGCTGAAAGGATTGAAGAAGATCAGCAGCCAGGACGATTCGCGGTTGAAGGTGATCAACGACAAGCTGTCGTTGCCCCGAGCGGATCTCGCGGACCGCATTGCGTCTCTCGAGAGCGAGCAGATCCGGTTGATGCAGTCGTTGAAGGGGACCAGCTTGAACTTGAAGACGTTTCTGCCGCTGGCTGTGAAATATAACTTGTCGACCGAGTTTCCGTCATACTATTCGCATCGCTATCTGCACGAGCAGCAGTTGGGCCGCGACGATCTGACGAGGCTGGACGCCGAGAATAGGCGCAACATCAAGAACTACATCGACAATATCTACACGATGGAGCAACTGACGCGAACGCAGACGAATCTGGCTTTGCTGAAGAAACATCAGGCAGACAATGTCGCTGCGGGTTCACGGACGATTGATGTGGAGGTCGTCGGGATCCGGATCGGCGAGTTCGTGATGATCACCTTTCCCGGCGAACTGACTGTGAGGATCGGCCTGAACATCAAGCAGAAATCGCCGCACACGAAAACATTCGTGGCGGGCTACACGAATGGCTACATCTATTACGCTCCGACGGCCGAGCAACTGCTGAATGTCGGTGGGGCTCAGGAAGACAGTGATTGTATTCTGGCACCGGAATGGCAGGGGCTGTTCGAAACGCGAGCGGCGGAGATTTTGAAGCGGCTGTGATCACGAAAGTTGAATGGATCGAGGACTCGTCACGAGAACTAGTTGGTGCCGCCAGCGACTCATCCCGCCGCCAGCGCTGGGGCAGGGGCGTTTGGTTCGGAACGCCGGGGTTCTCGGCCGGACAGGGCGATGACCGCTTCGACGAGCATGGCGAGGGCCAGCAGTACCAGGAGGCTGGAGATCGTCAGCAGGACATAGGTGATCATCTGAGGGTTTGGCTGATTGATCTGCTTCAGGTTGGTCAGGATCATGCGACCCAAGGCCCACATGCTCATCGTGTACATCCAGATGGTGGGGATGCCAGTCACGAAGAAGACCCAGAGGGATCGACGAGTACGCCAGAGCCAGACGGTGATGCCCAACAGCGTGAGGGCGGCCAGCAGTTGATTACTGGCTCCGAACAAGGCCCAGAAGATCTTCCAGAGCGGGGCGGGTTTGCCGTCGACGCCCAGGATGTTCTGCATGACGAAAAAGGCGGGGGCACCGCCGGTGAGGATCGTGCCGAGCCAGCGTCCTTTGGCGTCGTGCCAGCCGGACAGTTCCTGGATGATGTAGCGGCCGAGTCGGGTGCAGACATCGAGTGTGTCATAAACGAATGTCGTGAAGGCCATCAGGGCGAACGACACGGTGAGTTGAGCGGAGAGATTGAAGTTGGACCAGCCAAGGCCGCGGACGGTGCCGGCGAACTTCTCCAGCAACGTGCCGATCCCTTGAGCGTAGATCAGGCTGGGTGGGGCCTTGCTGACGATCAACGGCGAATCCTTGGCGAGGATCATCACGCAACTCAACGAGACGATCGCGACCATCGCTTCCAGCAGCATCGCGCCGTAGCCGATCAGCTTGGCGTCGGTTTCGTAACGAAGCTGCTTCGATGTGGTGCCCGAGGCGATCAGTGAATGAAAGCCCGAGCAGGCTCCGCAGGCGATCGTGATGAACAGGACGGGAAAGAGTGTATCGCCAGCGGGTGTCGTCCAGGCGGTGAAGTGATCGAATTGAATCTGTGGTCCACCAAACAGCAGGCCGACGGCACCCGCGGCCAACGCGACATAGAGAAAGTAGCCGCCGAGATGCCCGCGCGGTTGCAGCAGCAGCCACATCGGGACCACGGATGCCACGCAGCAATACGCCAGCAGGAGCACGTCCCAGGTTTTGTGTGCCCACTCCATCGCCTGCTTGTCCGTGGCGGTGGGGGCAATTTGTTTCACCAGCAGTGTCATGTCGAGTGGCAGATGTTGGCCGGCGTAGATCGACAGGCCGACCAGCGGCAGAAAGATGATCGTGGCGAGCCAGACCGGCATGCGAGCATAACGCATCATCAAACCCATGATGATTGGCAACGCTAAGTACATCAGCGACGACGACGCGATGCCGGCACCGGTCACTTCTTCGCCGTTCTCTAACTTCTGCACACCGACGAACGAAGCGGCGGTGACATCGGTGAATGCGACGATAATGTAGACGAGGGCCAGCCAGACGAAGGTCAGGACCAAAAGGAACGCGCGGCGGCTCATGTGATCGCTTATGACGAATCGAAGCGACCAAAGCGGTGAAGTCATGCACGCCGCCGATCAGGATTGAACCGACCAGGATCCAGATCAGTGCCGGCAACCAGCCGAACATAACGCCCGCCATGATCGGCCCGACAATCGGTCCGGCCGCCGCGATCGCCGAGAAGTGCTGGCTGAGCAATTCGTTGGGGGCGATCGGGGCATAGTCGACATCGTCGCGCAATTCGTAGGCGGGGGTTTTGGCCTTGGGGTCCAATTTCAGCAGGCGGACCAGGATCGGTCCGTAGGTCAAATAGGCGATCGACAAAATCGCCGCAGAACCCAACACGATGGCGAGCATGCTCATGGGGAACGCTTCCAATCCCGAACGACAACGGAGCCCGATAGTTTCGGGCCGACATCTCGCGATTGTAGCGGATGAGTAAGATCAACGAAATGGGATGTTTAAAGTAGCCTTCTCTCCGCGAGAAGAAAGCCGACTGTGAATCCGCGCTTCGTGTGAAATCGGTACGAGATGGCGATCACGGCGTCGCGATCATCGGCTTAATTCTCGCGGAGAGAAGGCTACTAATGCGGCACACGGAGTGTGCCTACTACTGTGGGGCGGGGCGTCGGAGCCAGGTCAGTGTCAGGGCGACTACTGACATGAGCAGCAGCGCCGCACCTGAGAGGGGTGAGGCGGACCAGGCCCAGGCTGTGGTGGCGATCAGGATCACCGCGAACAGCAGGATCGCGCCGGGGATGAAACGCCAGGCCATCAGTTGTTCGATGACCAGCAGGCAGAGTGCTGCCAACAGGAACGATCGCGACAGTCCGCTGCTGGTGCTGACGACTCGGACGGTCTTTTCCGCGGAGACGGGGGTGTCTTCCCACTCCGTCTGATAGCCGAAGTCGATCCCTGGCAGCACTTCGGACCGCAGATCGTCTTGCCGCAGCGATGCCAGATCGCTTTCCTGCGTGTCGACGTTGACCGCGAACCATTCCGTGCGACCGATGGGCGGTCCGAGCACCATTTTGTGAAAGCCGGCTCGCGTGGTGGGCTCGCTGATGACGCTCCGACCGTCTCCTGCGGCGACGGGAGCTTGCGAATCTCCGTTCGGTGTTTGTAGGACCGCGGCGACATCGGAGGCGCGAACGGGGAGATGGCTGACGATCGACTGACCGACCAGAATGTCGCGATCCGACCAACGGCTGGAGACGGCAAAGTTCACGATCTCGTGCATCAACGGAATCAGGCTGTGTCCCCAGACGGCCCACGTGCTCCATTCGCGGTCCACCGAAGTCGTGATCAGGATGACGCGTCCGCGTCCGAAGGGGGCTTCGATGATGGCGGGGTCGCCAGAACTGAATCGCAAGGCGACGCTGGCTCCACGTTCGTCTGAAACCTGAGTCTTGAAGTAGGCGAATGTTTTTGTCAGTT
>CBIHQO010000490.1:0-5546 GCA_966211735.1 uncultured Schlesneria sp. | reverse complement strand
GCTTCAACCGCGCTGGCATCATCGGTAATCGAGTCCGGGTCGGTGGCCGTCGGAATGTCGGCGGCGATGGCGCGAAAATTCGTCAACCCGAATTCGTTATCGAGGGTCTTCACCAAACTTGGGGTTGCCGAGGTGTGGGCCTGCGGAGCGCCCGGAACATCACGAGTCATCATTCGCTTACAGGGAAGCGATGATGCCAATCTGCGTGTGATTGATATTAGAAACGAGCGTTAAGTAGCCTTCTCGCCCCGCCGAGAAGTAAGCCGATCAACGCCAGGCCGTGATTGCCATCGCGTTCCGATGTTTCAAGTCGCGCGGATTCGCAGATGGCTTTCTTCTCGGCGGGGCGAGAAGGCTACTTACTCACTTAGACGGCCTTCCGAGTTTCAGGCTTGCTTGGAGGCGGAGTCCGTGGCGTGCGAGCTTGCTCGGCCAGCCCCTCTGCGGAGATCATGTCGACGAGATCTTGAGAGAGACCGTCCATTTCGATCACCAGTGCATCCACCCGACCCGAGAAGTACATATACATCACCAGAGCGGGGATCGAGATCATTAACCCCGCTGCAGTCGTCAGCAGTGCCAAGCCGATCCCGGAGGCCAACTCCTCTGACTTCCCCATCGCGGCCTTGGTAGCAATCGAGTTGAATGATTCAATCATCCCGACGATCGTGCCAAGCAGCCCCAACAGTGGTGCCACGGTGGAAGCCCCATTCAGGACTCGCAGGTGCTTACGCAACTGACTGACTTGGCGATCGCCACCATCGATGATGGCCTGCTCGACTTCAACGCTACTCTTACCCCACTTGCGGATCCCGTGAGCAAAGATCGTGGCGATTGGACTGCCATTCTCTTCGCACAACTTCAACGCCGACTTTTGATCGAGCTTTCCTTCTTCCAGATGTTCGAAGAAGCGCCGCACGAAAGGGCGCGGGATAACACGGCCTCGTCGCAAGACAACCAGCCGCTCGATTGAGAACCAGACAACGATGAACGATGTCAACGCGAGCGGGTACAGGAATGGCCCCAAGGCGAAGATGACCTCAATCGGCTCGCGCGGGATCCCCTTCGGAGCAGTCTTCACGGGCTTCGGTGCTGGGGTCGCTATCGGATCGGCTGAAGGCGTTGATTGCGCGGGAAGACGATTCAGCATCACACTGAAGGCGATCACGACGGCCAGCGTTGTCACAATTTGAATGATCGCGCGTCGAGGAAAAGGGACGCTCGGATTGCCGTGGGATCTGCGAGTCATCGTCGCTCCATCTCTTCCAGAAAAAGCTCGTGGCATCGATGCCACAGGCGGTTCACGCCCATTGTAGCCGAATCTGGTAAATCCGTCAGGGCTGAACGACTTAGGACCCCTCGACGATCACGGAGAGCCCGGTCGTGGTTCGGAATCAGATGGCGCGAATGACAGCCGCGGCACTTTGGCCCATGCGAGTCCGATTGACGGACAATGCGACTCCATTCGTCATCTTCAGTGGCTCGCCACGGACGATGTTCAGCGGGCACATCGGGTCTGGCGTGCGATAGTTCAACGTCATCGGAAGGAGACCGTGTCGCATGGCCAGCAAACTGCCTGCCAATTCCACAGCACCGGCCCCCGCATCGAAGTGACCGAAATAACTCTTTAGAGCCGTCACAGGAATCGACTCGGCAACCATGCCCAAAGCAGTCTGATAGGCTCTCGCTTCGGCGATGTCGTCTCGTCGCGTGCCCTTACCATGGGCGTTGATATGGCCCAGGTCCCGAGGTGTCAAATTGGATTGACGCAGCGCACTTTGAATCGCACGAGCCAAGCCCAGGCCGCTGGATCGGTTATTTGGATCGCGACCGTCACAACCCGCGCCAACACCAAGGATCTCGCAATAGATCGGGGCACCACGACTGACGGCGTGCTCATAACGTTCGATCACGAATGCCGCAGCACCTTCTCCGGCCACGGTTCCATCACGATGCAGGTCGAATGGTCGACAGGCTTCAGCCGGAGTTTCACCTCGGGAAAGGCTTTCGTACAGATTTAGTCGAGCGATTTCGAGCGGGTGGATGTACGAACTGCAGGCACCAATGATCATGGCATCGGCCGCACCGCGTTCGATGGCCCGGACTCCTTCCGCCAATGCCAGAAGAGCCGAAGATTCACAACTGGTGATCGTGTTGTTCGGTCCGCGAGCATCGTGCTCGATGGCAACATGGCAGGCAGGCATATTTGGGAGTTGCTTGAGCAGCCAGAGGGGAGCAATCTGCCCCAACCCATCTTCGGCCCAATGAGCAACATTTGCCCCTTCGGAGATATCGTTCAGATGTTGAGCAGCGTCGGCGAGTTCTTCGGGGGTCGTCGAAATGTGACCCGCGCCGAATTCAACGCCCAAACGCTCGGGATCGACGGAACCTCGGGACAACCCCGAATCCTTCATTGCCATGGAGGCACCGGCAACACCCAACTGGATGTCGCGGGACATGACTTTCAGGAACTTCCGCTGATAAATGTGTTCCAGCGGGTCGAAGTCACGAACTTCCGCAGCCAGTTTGGAAGGGAGCCCGGCAGAAGAGAATGCGGAAAGGGTGTCTATGCCAGTGCTTCCGGCGATCAGGCGATCCCAGAACGAGTCCGTACCTATCCCGATGGGTGAGACAACGCCCACACCCGTCACGACGACACGAGGCAAACTGGAACAAGCCGTCATAGCCTGACCCTGACAGCCGAACTCGCGAATCTGACCTCGCCAAGTTCAGCGACCCACACAACGGCAGTCCCTGCCATTCCACTGCATAGCGACTTCGGTCCCACCCGAAGGCACTCCGCAACTGTCCAAAGAGCAGTGGCTTATCAACAAACGAGACCACCGGCTTCAGGACGATTTGATCGATCCATCTAGCCTGTCTGTCCCAATTATCGGAAATACAACGTCGATTAGTGAAGATCCTGTACTACCGTCTGCCGTTTGAAGCAGAGCCTCACGGAGACGCGCGTTACAGATTCACTCCGATCAGCCAGCCTTAAGCTGCCGATCCCAATACACCCGAACTTAGTGCCGCTTCCATCAATCAATAACTGACTCAATTCAACAAGTGTTCGAAATGAAACACCTGCTCCCAGCGAATTCAGCAAGTTATCTACGAAGATCGAAGGAGACGAACGCGGGAATTACACCGAATTTGGGGGGTAATGTCAAGAACCTATTGGGATCCGGCACTATCTGCGACATCACCAAGCGACGAGATCCCAGCCCGGATCGATACCGTTAACCTATTTACCACAATCATGTTATGACCACTTGCCACACAAACAGGCTGCCCCGGAAAGCATCAATTCTCGAATCTGACAAACTGTCGCAATTGGTGGTGGCGAGCCCGTACGGCTTGGAGTCGTGATTGCTTGCAGACGCCCGTCACCCTAGAATTTGGACCGAGCAACCACCCCTCAACTCGCAGACCAAGATTGGGTTGAATCGCCATGTTCCGCGTGACGCAGGAAATTGAGTTTTGCTACGGCCACCGATTGCTGAACTACGATGGCAAGTGCAAGCATCTGCATGGGCACAACGGAAAAGCCGTGATCGTACTGGAAGCGAGTGAGCTGGATCATCGAGGCATGCTGGTTGATTTCTCTGATATCAAGCGACATGTCTCAGGCTGGATCGATGCCAACCTGGATCATCGAATGATTCTGAACGAAGCTGATCCGATCGTGCCGCTGCTTCAAGAGCAAGGCGAGCCGATGTTTCTGATCGATGCGAATCCGACTGCGGAAAACATCGCCAAGCTGATCTTCGACTTTGCCAGATCGCATCGCCTGCCCGTACGAGAAGTCGCCCTCTGGGAAACATTCAAATCGTACGCGAGCTATTCAGACCTCTGATTCCATCGCGGTTGGCGGCATCATGAAGGCCGGCTACGCAGACTGACAACCCCTGCATGAGGTTCGACAGACCGCTATCGCCGTGCCTAAGGCGCAAGGTGAGCAAAGCGCCCCCATCCGTGAGGGCGTAAGCATCCTGCACACGATTCGAAACACAACTCACCGGGCAGGCGCTGTGGGAAACGCACGTCCAGTAATCATGTTTCTCGCCACAGAGTGGCAATAAAGAATCCTCGACGGAAGTTGCCTCAAAGATTTGCGGTGGGTGTACTGGCGGTTGTGACCGAGGAGCAGAGTGGGTCTGACTGCTACTGAGAAACCATTGTCAGTTCGCAAATGCGGTGAAGTACCTTCCGTCGAGGACTCGGGCTGGGTGGTGGTGTTAAAGCGAAAGTGGGGTCGATTCAGATCACTTTCGCTTCGAGAACATGCGAATAGTATCGCTAATGCTGTGCCACTTGTGCTTCGGCGCTGATAAATATTGTGACTCTCCTCCATAAGTCCTTTTTTTAATTGATTTTCTCCCTGCATCCGGCAAGGATAACTATATTCAAGATCTCGCTTCGGCGCTCGCGAGATGACAATCTCAGCGCCGAGATGTGTCGAAATCATGTTTCGGCGCTGTTTTCGGCGCTATTTGCTTCGCCAATCGGGAAAAGCAGTTATGGAGAATGACCATCGATTCACTCGCTGGATCCTCGCCGTGCTTGGTGGACTCGCGGTCGGGTACTGTGTCTTAGTTCTTGCCATTGTGGCCACGACTCCTGATCTGCGGCTGCGGTTTCTGTTGGTAGACAACGTGAGCGGCGCAGTCGCATCACAGCCATCAAGCTTGCCAGGGATTGAGATTCAGCAGACGCCGGGGATTAAGTGGAAAGGACTGCAGGCTCCGCAACCCGGGGATCGCCTGGTTGCGATGGATGGCCACCCGGTTACGAATTTCCTGGACTTTGCAAAAACACAATTGGCGTTGCGAAACCGTGGGGGATCGCCTCTGTATGGCGAAAAAGATCCTTTGGCGGCAGAGGCTCCCCTAGTCCAAGATGAAGAAGGAAATCGCTGGTTAAAGATCGAATACGTACGATCCAGCGGAGAGCGATTAACGAGCTCAATCAAGCTTCAGTCCGTTCCTTCGGACGAAGTCGGGGTCACGCTGCTATGGTTTCTGCTGCAACTGCTGATCTTTTCGGTTGGTGCGATCGCCTTCTGGAGCCGCCCATTCGATGAGTCCGCACGCAGATTCTTTGCGATGTGTACAGCAACGCTGGGCGCATTCGTTGGTGGCTTCCACTGGGCGATGATCGCGGGCAGTTTCTGGTTGACGTTGCCTTTCGCGGTATCTGGAGTCCTGCTGCCGGCGGTCACGTTGCACTTCTTCCTCGGATTCCCGCGATCCAAGCTACCGCTAACATCATCCTGGCGATTAGTAGTGAACTGGTTAGTGTTTACCGCTCCAGTCGCGGCGATCGTCTGTTTTTTGTGGGCCGAAGGGTTGATCTGGACGCTCAGTGGGCAGTCGGCTCGATTTCCCCCTGAGCTAATTCTGACGTGGCTGAATTACCTGCGGTACGGCGTGTATGTCTATCTGTGCGTCTCTGCAGTGTACTTCCTGGCAACGATTGCCTCGTTGACGCACAGCCTGTTCACGACCCGCAATCCGGTCGAACTGAGTCAGGTGCGGTGGATC
>CBIHQO010000489.1:0-5562 GCA_966211735.1 uncultured Schlesneria sp. | reverse complement strand
GCCGGTGGCCGATCGACCTGAGCTTGCACGACGACCGCCAGAATCAGGCGTACCGCGAGCGCAACCACCAATGTCAGTAACAGGCAGCGATTAACGACGACCGTTTCGAGCAATCTCGACCGGTACATTTCGAGCATCCCCCCGGATGATCCCCAGTAAAACGCGGCGGATCGTACGAGCGATCCGCCAAAAGGGTCAATACGGGATCGGAATCAGCCCTGTTAACGCCTGCCTGCGACTGCGGTTAGAACGACAGAGAAAACAGACAAATTCATCCGCTCCGATGTCTGCCGCAGAGTTCTCTTGGTTCGCCACACCCGAATGAGGTAGGATAAATGAAGACCCTGAACAGGAAGGAGGCAGTTCATATGAGTACTGTTGCAGCAACTCTCGCGGCCTCATCCGATCTGGTGGCTGCCCTTGATAATCGCAATGAAGAAGCGGTCGAGAGCATCCTGTTTTTCGACGGGGTCTGTGGCTTGTGCAACAAGGCCGTCGACTTCGTGCTGGTGCGCGATGATCAACAGGCGATCAAGTTCGCCCCCCTGCAAGGCGACACCGCTCGTAGCCTGCTGACCCCGGCCGATGTTGAGAATCTCAACACAATGATCCTGTGGGTCAAAGGCCGCAGCTACCGCAAATCGGCCGCCGCCGTGCGAGTGCTGTGGCGACTCAGCCTCGGCTGGAAGATCCTCGGCACTCTGCTCTGGCTGATCCCGCTGCCACTGCGAAATCTGGGTTACACCCTGGTCGCCCGCAACCGTTATCGGTTCTTCGGTAAGAAAGAGTCGTGTCGCCTGCCAACACCGGCCGAACGGTTGCGATTCCTGCCTTAGCTCGGTCGATCAGGCGTTATGGGGCCGGTTCCGGCTTAATTGATTCGGGTCCATGTTGTGATCTCAGTTCGTTCATCTCGATCTGGTCGCGGACCATTACAGCAAACCACTGGAAGTAAGCATCTTCGAGGGTGACGGTCAGTTTCGCTCCGGTTTCAGTCGGTCGAAATTCACAACGGATCGTGTTGGGGAGGTCTCGCAGCAGAGCTTCGCGGGCTTTCATTTTCTCCGCTAGTTGCTCCATCACTTCTGCGGAGAGTTGTGGTGAGGGCAACGTAACGGACCCCTGTGCCGCTGTTCCAGGATCGGCCTCGACCTCAAAGTCCACACCAACTCGTTCTTCATTGGCAACCTGCTGAATCTCCGACTCTTGTGTTGTCCCAAGTCCTCGCAGTGTCACCTGAAACGGTGACTTACTGCGGCCTGACGAAGGAGCGACCAAACTGGCTGAGATCTGGGTTTTGAACCATTCAGGGCACTCAGATTTGGCGGGCCCAAAGCCCAGCCAGATCGCACGGGGTGTTGCTGCTAGCCACAGGCAATTTGTAGCGCCAGGCGTCATGCCTTTAGTGACTTTGTGAACCATTCCCTTCTTGCCATCGGGCCCCACTTCCTCTACCAAACTATTCAACGTCGTCTCACGCTCTTCGCTCGATTCATTGAATTCCGGCAACGGAAGCCCTTGCCCGAACAAGCCCATCAATGGAATTGCCAGCATTGAAGCCACCGGCAACGAATCCAACGTCGTTAATGTTCGGTGAATGGGCACTCCCTCGACGGAGTCCACCGCGAGTTCGAACGGTGGCGGATCAGACAGTTGAGCCAAGGCACCCTGCAACTTTTCCGGGAACCCGGCCCCACCGTTCAGACGCAGCGCGATCAGGCCCTGATTCCAACTGGGATTGTAGGTATAGAGTTCGAACTGCCCCGATTCGATCGTCTTCGCAAACGCCCGAATTACATCCGATGCAGCGGTCTTTCCTTGCGATTGCGCGAACGCATGCAGCGCGTCGGCAGTCGGCTTCCAATCCTTTGCCGGTAACGGCAATGTCATCGCGGCGGCGAAGACGGCGTCCTCGGTCGGTTGACTGGACAACCGGCTGTTGGCCCCTTTCCCGTCATTGAAAAACTTCGCGAGTTGACCACCTTTCGCTCCGATGACTTCCGGTTCGACATGGATCGCTCGAGTTGTCCCATCGACACGCCCACCGATGCGAAATTCTTCGATGTCCGAGATCGCCAGGTCGAGCAACTGCATCTGCAGGGAACTCGACATCGTCCGCATCCGAAATGCAATCTCCGGTTCTTCATCCTGCCGCTGGAACCGGGCCGCGAACGCCATCTTGAACGCGGGTGCCATGACATCACGAACCAGCGCCGGCAGCCCCTTGCGATACAGCGCGTAGACAAAACCGTTCTTCCCGAGTGACGATCGCGCCAGACTGCCAAAGTCGGGATAGTTGCGATCGAAATGCTTCACCTCGCCGTCATCGATCACCACCAACAGATACTTGTGCACAAAGCCAACTCGGACATCGCTCTCTTCGCCGAGTTGATACCAACTCGGTTGGCCATCGGCGTCCTGCAGCGATTCGCCGTCGTCCTCTAACACACCGCGAATTGTTTCCAGCAAGAGGTTGCGATCTTTGCAGGGAATACAGATGACCACCGTCGCGTTCTCGCTGAATATCGTGAACGCCCCTCCAGCCAGCAGATCCAAAGGATCGTCGAACATTCGGTCCAGATCAAAATCAGGCACCTCGTCACCGGCTTGAGGGTTGTCGCTACCGAACCAATTCGGATAGCTCATCATGCCGATGGGGCGCGTCGTATCCAATCCCGGTGAATTGAGAATCTTGGGAATGTCATCGTCATCGCCCATCATCCCCACCAACAGCTTGTCGCCTGATCCAGTTTGCCCGAGGACATCCGCCAGCGTTTCCGCCCGAGCGCGCAGCCGATCCACGCTGGCAAACGCAACAATTCCCAGTGGGTGATCAACGGCAGGCGCAGTCCGCTCGGTCTTTCGATCCGCAGCCTGGGCCAAGTCCGGCGAGATGAGGGGCACAGCAGAGAGACACAGCGCCAGTAACCAGATGCGATTCATGATTCTCTTCCTTGAGTGATCGCTCTAAAGACAGCATGACTGACAGGGTCAAAAGCGTAACATGCGGGCGAAGAGTTCGCCATTGTCGAAAACTTCTGGTCCTCAAAAAGTCATGCAACCGCGGCAGAAGAGAGCCACGGATTAACACAGATGAAACCCAGCGCGAGCTGTCGCTCCGGCAGCTGTCCTATCACGATGGTTTGATGACAATATTGGGTTGCGTACGACAGCCCGCGCTGGGTTTCATCAGTGGTCATCCGTGGCTAAACGCGTTCGTCTTTCATCGCGATTCCGCGATCAGTGTCGACTTCACGAAGTCTTCGTTCAGCGTGACACCCAGGCCGGGTCCGTCGGGAACGTTGATCCAGCCTTTTTCGGCCTGGATCTTTTCCACTGTTAACTCGTGACGCAGTGGCGAATCTTCGACGCAGTCTTCGAACAGGAATGTGTCGCGGCATGTCGCCAGCCAATGCAGACTGGCCGCTGCCGTCAGCGGGCTGGTGTAGCAGTGATTGCACAGTCGAGCTCCAATCTCTTCGACGCGAGCCCGAATGAAGCTGGCATCGGTGAAGCCGCAACGCGACAAGTCGACTTGATAGATATCAAGAGCATGCCGGTCGATCAGATCGCGGAATGATTCGCGACCGCACTCCCCTTCCCCGGCGGCAATCGGCACGGGTGATCGATCGCGCAGCCAGACATACCCGCTAACGTCATCCTCGCGAAGAGGTTCTTCCAGCCAGCCGATATTGAACTGGGAAAACGAATGCGCCCGCTTGAGAGCCGTGCGCGCGTCCCAGACACAGCCCGCATCGATCAGCAGGTCGGACTGTTCACCGATCCCTTCGCGAGCCCCCCGTACCAGTTCATTGTCGAGGGCTTCGCTCTGCCCCATCGGTTCCCAGCCGAACTTCACTGCGTTGTATCCGTATTCCTTCCATCGCTGCCCGATCTCGCGCGTTTCACTGCCCGACTTGCCAAACAGGATCGACGCATACGCCTTGATCCGCGAATGCTGCTTGCCACCCAGTAGCCGATGAATCGGTTCGTAGAAGTGCTTCCCTTTCAGATCCCACAACGCCATGTCGATCGCCGCCATCGCCGTGATCGCGACACCGGTTCGGCCGAAGTACATCGTGCGGCGGTACATCTTCTGCCACAGCCGTTCATGCTCCAGCGGATTTTCGCCCACCAGGATCTCGCGCAGTCCGCACGCAATGTTGTGGCTGAACGGCGCATCGATAATCGCCTTGACCACTTCAGGGGATGAATCCGCCTCGCCAATCCCTTCCAGCCCGGTGTCCGTCCGAATCCGGACCAGGACCGAATCCTGGCTGCTGGCAGTCTTGGCCTCGACACTCTTGATCCGCAGAACCTGGCAGATGACTTCAGTAATTTTCATGAAGCGATGGCTCGTAGTATTACGGACGGTATTCAGAACGAGGGGCACAACCTGCTCAGCATGTGTTAAAACTCGCGATCCTGCATCTGCTGATACAGGCCGCTCAGCGATTCCCAGCGATTCGATTCGCTGGAAAAGAAGCAGTAACCGCGGTCGCCGCGATCGCCATGAGTCCGCACGGAATCGTGCAGTTCGATTTTCTCTTGAGTCCGTGCATACGAGTTGCCGTTCCACTTCAGCAGAACAGCCTGTGCTTGCCCCTCAGGATGCAAGTCTTCCAACAGTTCGAATTGTTTGATGCTTTCCAACGTGATTTCCCTTCGCGGCGGCTGAATCTCGGCCCAGTCACAGTGGACAGGATACGAATTCGTCAGCAACCCAACGAGCGACAGTCGGTCAAGTTTTTCGGATCATCGCGTAGTTTTGCAGAGCCAGCCCTCCTCACCACATTCGGCGTGGTTTGAAGATTCTGACGGCCTTTTGGACGATGACAGCGCTCGAATCTGCTACGACAATCACTATTTGAACACATCAGCAACTTCATTTCCGATATTGATTTACTCCGTGCCGAACCCATTTCCTTGGTTGCGACCGTTACGCCAGCATGAATTCTTACGAAAGTCGTAAGAAATCTCTGATCGCTCCGGAATTTACTCCCATTCGTGTCGATCTCGCCTTACGATCGGCGGTGTCAGAACACCTCTCTACGCAATCAAATCCAAAATCTCGCCTAAACTCGATACTCGGATTTGCTCAATCTTTTTCGAGGAAGGCGGCATTCAAATGTTGGACCTGTTCAAGCGGCTGGCGCTGCCAGCCGTGGCGATCGCTTATTGCACTGGCACGAACCTGCAAGGTGCTGAACCAGCCAATACGGCGCGGAATCAAAAACGCGTCACCACTCCACCCGCCGTCCGTCTGGTCAAGCAAACGACCGAAACGGAAGCCCCTCCTGAGCCGATGCCCGATCTGACGGCCAATCCAGATCCCAAGGCCAGCCTGCTCGACAATCAGCGCCAGATGACCATCCTGCAGACGGCCAAGCTGCGAAATGAAGTCAGCAATGCCGTCGAAACAGCCCGACGCATGGATGATCCCGAGATTGGCATCAGTGCTCTCAAGCAAGCATTGGGAGCCGTGAAGTCCGCCCTCGACATCTCCCCCGAAGATCGACAGGTAATGCAGAAGCGACTGGAGTCCGAAATCCAGGTCCATGA
>CBIHQO010000488.1:0-5565 GCA_966211735.1 uncultured Schlesneria sp. | reverse complement strand
CCGCAGTCCTGCGACGTTTTCATAAGCGACCGCAAATCGTTTATCGCCGCCAAGCTCCCCAATCGTCTCTTTGAGATGAATTCGATCTGCCAAAATCGGATTTGTTTTCGTCAGCAGCTCGTTCAGATCCATCCCGCGGGCGTCCCGTAGCGGGACAACTTCCGCGTAGCTCCAACGAGGCTTTCCCGGAAATGGCGTTAGACAATCCGTACACAGGCAGGAACTTTGTCGCAACGGGTCCGTAATTTTTGCGAAGCAAATGTAATGACCCTGAGTCACCATCCTCAACAGGCAACACCTCAGAGCGTTGCAATGCGGACAGTGTTCTGCCACTGCACCCAGATCTTTGATCTCATTGACTGTCCCAAACAACGTTCGCATCGAGTGCCGCCTTGCAAAGTTGACCAGAATCGCCCGCGTATAGTGACTGATCAGGCCTTCCTGTCAACCAAGACGTCCGTTATCGCGAGGGCTTATCGCCCATCGCAAGAAGACGAGGCGGCATGACGAGCCCGTCTCAGCGCGGAATGTGATCGTCCTCTTATTCGCGACGCTACTCCAACCAGGCTCCCTCTATTTCCAAGTGCCATCGGTTACATCGACCGCGGGCAGATCTTTTAGCGGCATGGTAGAATTCAAGCATTCCCAGTTACGGTTGGTTCTGAAGCCAGTAGTTCAGCTGAAAAAACAATTCCAGATCGGGGTGGATCTGAACGAAAGAGACAACAACATGGCCCCTCTTCTTCAACGATTAGATTGGGACACCCGTTTTTTTGGCTTTCCGGTTGCCAGAATCAGCAACCCAGCCGCTTCGATTGATGACCTGCGCGAAGCTCTTGGTCTGATGAAGTCTTGGCAGATCCCATTGGCATATTGGTCGGCAGATGACCCCTCCGACGATGTCCGCAGTGAGGCGCTCCGGCTGGGCGGGCTATTGGTCGATGAAAAGCTGACGTTCTCGGCGGAGGTCGGCAAGACAGCGAACGTCGATCCTCCGCAAGCCGATTTGGTGCAATCCTACCGGAACGGGATGTCCGTCGACGATCTCAAGCAGTTGGGCGTCGACAGCGGCATCTATTCGCGGTTTGTCGTCGACCCCAAATTTCCCCGGGACAAAGCGCGGGCTTTGTTTGAAGAGTGGATCCTTCGTTCCCTCGATAAGACGTACGCCGACGATGTGCTGGTGGTCCCTCAAGGGAACCGCATCGCAGGGATGGCGACCGTCGCGCAGAAGGAAAGCTACGTCAGCATCGGACTCGTCGCCGTCGGAGCAGAATTCCGGGGTAGGGGATTTGGCGAAGCACTCGTCCGCGCCGCCATAACATGGTGCCGTGAAAAAGGGATCCGCCAGATCCAGGTGACCACTCAATCGGCAAATCAACCTGCTCGACGCTTGTACCAGAAATGCGGTTTTGAACTGGCGACGACCGAATTCGTCTACCATTTCTGGTGTGACGTCCCCGGTGCCCCGCACGCTTTGCCGGGATAGTCAGACATTTGGAGTGCTCCGGCTCGACGGAGCTTTGGCTTCAGTTGCCAGAACGGCGGAAATGTCAAAGGCGAAAAGAGTTAAACGCGATCTACGGTTCAGTTTTCCTTCTATTCGCCCGCGTTGGTCTCCTTCGGCGCAAAGCATTGCTGCTGCGATATGGCCCGTTCTTCCGTTCGCCGTCTGCTTGAAATGGTCAAGGAGCCCGCAGCCCCGATCCAAAGCGAGCCGCCGCACACCGAAGTTTCCGCCAGCAGCTCATTCAAGAAGAACGTGCGAAGACGTCGCATAACATATCTTGCCGAAACTGCCCGAATCCATTAATCCATTCTATCCCTCAGGTTGCCGCGAGAAGGGGCCGGACTTCGCTAGTGTGCGGCGAGCAACACCGGTATAGTGGACGTCGGTAAGGCGATGAGATTTCCTCGCTGACGTTGCGTTGTCGTCTGCTCTCAGTCTAGTCGCCGTTTTGGTGTAGATGGATTTCCGAGAACATGGATGTTGGTAAACCACTTGTGCAGGTTGTTGACGTCGTCGGCGTCCGATCGCCAGCTGGTTTGGTAGTGAACATCCAGGGACTGGATCATCCATCGACGACCCGGAGGTTGGTCGCGGAATGACGTTGAACATGCCTAACCGGGCTGATGCCGTGCTGGAACCCTCCAGCGGCTGGAGCCGACGCACCCGCTCTCTGCTGGGAGTCCAAATCGTCGGCACCGGTTCTTACCTGCCAGATAACGTCGTCACGAACGCCGACCTTCAGGCGCGGTATGGCTACGACCCCGCGTGGATCGAGCAGCGGACTGGAATCCTGACGCGTCGTTATGCCGTCGAAGGACAGGCCACGAGCGATTTGTGCATTGAAGCGGCTCGCCGCGCGATCCGGAATGCGTCGGTGTCGGCGCGGGATATCGATCTGGTAGTCGTCGGCACCTTTACGCCTGACTTCCACTGTCCCTCGACGGCGAATCTGGTTCAGCAAGCCTTGGGGCTGGACGCGCCCGCCATGGACGTGCATGCCGCCTGCTCGGGCTTTGTCTATGCTCTCACCACAGCCGCTCAATTCGTTGCCACGGGCAACAGCAGGCTGGCACTGGTCATTGGTGGTGACTGCAACAGTCGGATCGTGAATCCGCTGGATATGAAAGTGGCCCCCCTGTTTGGCGACGGCGCTGGAGCGGTGTTGCTCGCCAAGGGAGATTCACATCAAGGGCTGGTCTGTTATCAGTTGGGATCTGATGGCGGCGGCGGCGCGATGCTCGACCGCCCTGCTGGCGGCTCGCGAAATCCGATGACGCATGAAGATCTCGACGCCGGACGCCACTATCTGCAGATGGACGGGCGCAGTGTCTTCAAGTGGGCCGTGCGAGCCGTCACAGACAGCATGGAACTGGTGCTGCGGAAGTCGGGTATGTCGGTTCATGACGTCGCGTTGTACGTGCTGCATCAGGCCAACATCCGTATCATCAACAATGTTGCGGAACAGTTGGCCATTCCGCCGCACAAGTTGTTCAACAACCTGCAGGACTATGGCAATACTTCGGCCGGATCGATTCCGATCGCTCTAGACGAAGCGATTCAATCGGGGCGGCTCGAACGTGGCGACACCATGCTCATGTGCGGGTTCGGAGCCGGTCTGACTTGGGGAACCAGTCTGTTCCGCTGGTAGCGACCGCTGGCGACACCGCCTCGTTTAACCGCGCGGGCACCGCCTGGCGCGTCTGTTGAACTGGCGAATTTCATCGAACGACCGATATGTCTCCTCGGTCGCATCAGTCCCATTTCCTCCGAATTTCAACGACGTCGATGGAACCACAGGAAGCCCTTCGGCAGCATTTCGGGTACGACACCTTCCGCGGCAGGCAGGAAGCGATCGTCCGACGAACGATGGCGGGCGGGCATTCGCTCGTGATCATGCCCACCGGTGGCGGCAAGTCGCTGTGCTATCAGATTCCGGCGTTACTCTATGAATCAAACGAGGCGGCTGGCGACTCACGAGTTCCACTCACGCTGATCCTGTCGCCGTTGATCGCGCTGATGAAGGACCAGGTCGATTCACTGCGATCACGGCAGATCGATGCCGCCTTTATCAACTCGTCGCTGTCTCGCGAGGAACGCGAGCAACGCTACAAGAAATTGGCTGCGGGGCGTTATCGCCTGCTGTACGTTACGCCAGAACGGTTCCGCAAACCAGAGTTTCTCGATGCGATCGCGAAGCGAGATGTCCGGTTGCTGGCCGTGGACGAAGCGCACTGCATCAGCGAATGGGGGCATGACTTTCGGCCGGATTACACCCGCCTGCGAGAATTTCGCAGCCTGATCGGCGATCCGACGACACTCGCATTGACGGCCACCGCGACGGTCGAGGTGCAGGCCGACATCATCCGCCAGTTGGGACTACCCGCCGACACCGTCACCTTTCACGAAGGGATCGATCGACCCAACCTGCATCTGGCCGTGCAGGAAGTCTGGGGTGATCAAGAGAAACTCGACCAGATCGTGGCGATCAGGGATCGACACGCGGGCTCGACCGGTAGCGGGATCGTCTATTTCACGCTGATCCGGACCTTGGAACGGTTCAGCGATTTACTGCGTTTGCAACGGATCCCGCACGTTTGCTACCACGGCGACCTCGATCGGCAGCAGCGTCGACGAATCCAGAACGAGTTCATGGATGGACACTGCCCGCTGGTGTTGGCGACGAATGCGTTCGGCATGGGGATCGACAAGGAAGATATTCGTTTCGTTATCCATGCCGAGATCCCCGGTTCGATGGAATCGTGGTATCAGGAGATCGGCCGAGCAGGCCGCGACGCTCAGCCGTCAGACTGCGTCCTCCTGTACGAAGAAGCCGATCTGGCGACACAAATGGAGTTCATTCGCTGGAGTAATCCCGACGCGGGATTCTACGAGCGAGTCTATGACCTGCTGGCTCATGAGCGGGAACAGCTGCAGTCATTTGGCTATGAGTGGCTGCGAGAAAAGCTGCACGCCAAGCAGAAACACGATCATCGCTTGGAATCGTCTCTGGCGATGCTTGAACGCTACGGAGCGATCGAAGGGACCTGGCAGCCGATGAATCTGGAAGTCACGGGTCCCTTGCCGCCCGAGCTATTAGATACGGAACGGCTGGCAGCCAAGCTGCGCCGCGATCAGATGAAGCTACTCTCGCTGGTGCAGTTCGTCCGCCACGAAGGCGATCGACGAGATTTCCTGCACAACTATTTCGGTGTGCCTGGCAACGCCGCCGCATTGCCGTAGATAGCCGTATTCATGGTGGGGGCGAAAGAAAAGAAGAATCTTAGCCACGGATGAAGTACGACTCAGGCACTGCATTAGTCCCGCTAGGGACGACAGATAATAGCCCACCACTGAATCGGTGGGCTATTATCGGCCGTCCCTCCGGGACTGAAACCGGAATCACCCGCGGCACAAAAACTCAACTTCGACGCTTGACGCGACGATACTTCACATGTAAACTAATCGCATGGCGACCAACAAGCTGCAAAACGAACTGAAGAAGAAGCGACCGTTTGAATCGCCGGAACAAGAGGCGGCTCTCAATGTTCTGCGGACGAACGATCAATTGCAGAATCGTTTTTTACGCTTATTTCGCGAATACGGAGTGACTCCTTCGCAGTACAACATCCTGCGGATCCTGCGCGGCGAAGGGAAACCAATGCCCAGTCTGGAGATTGGCGAACGAATGATTCAAGTGGTGCCGGCCATGACGGGGCTGATCGATCGTCTCGAAAAGCAAGGTCTGGTACGGCGTGAGCGATGCCTGGAAGATCGCCGCGTGATTTACATTGTGTTGACAGAAGAAGGCGAGCAGCTCCTGGCGAAGCTCGATGAACCCGTAGCGGAACTGCATCGAGCCCTGCTGGGGCATTTATCGAAGAGTGAACTGGCGGAACTGAGTCGATTACTGGAGAAAGCGCGACTGAAGATTCAACTCGAGAACGAGTGATCCACGTCCTCTTTTTTTTGCCCAGATACATTATATGTCATTTGTTGTTGTGTCGCATTATTGGAAAGGGAGATCATGATCCATGTTCGCAAAGCCAACGACCGCG
>CBIHQO010000487.1:0-5571 GCA_966211735.1 uncultured Schlesneria sp. | reverse complement strand
AATTGATCAACTGACACGAGACGAAGCAGCAAAGGAACCGTATTTGTTGAGCATCGGAGAAAATGCCGAGCAGATCGCCGCCTCGTTCGAAGATCGTCAGCAAAGTACGATGGACACACTCTCGGGGTTGGAGAAGTTGCTGCAAGAAGTCATCGAGGCCCGCAAACAACGGGAGGCAACTCAACTATCGGCTGAATCCTTTGCCGTCTATTGGCTGCTCAAACGACAAGGCGTGGCGAAGGCCGACGAAGTTGCCAAAGCTGCCGCCGAAGCATTCGATCAAAACCCACATTGGCAAACCAGCAGTCATCAGGAGCAGGAAGTTCGTAAGTCGTTCTACAAGGCTCTGATCAGCGCTGGTGTCGATGGTGTTGTCGAAGTTGCCCAGAACATCCTGAAGATGCTCAAGGGGACGGTGAAATGACAAAGAAAGCTGCTTCGAACCGAAGCCACAATGGCCATTCATCCACGTCATACAGTGTCATCACAAAAGATGCATTCAAACTCGACATTGAAACATGGGCTGGAAAGATTGGAGTAGAACCAAAGGAAATCCACATCCGAGTGATGACCCGTAAATGGGGGTCCTGTTCTACAGCAGGCCGTGTGACATTCAATGCCGAACTTCTCACCGAGTCGGATGACCTGCGAAAGATGGTGATCGTCCACGAGCTTCTCCACATCAAAGTCCCGAACCACGGTCCGCTCTTCCGAGCACTCTTGCGTGCGTACTTGGGACTGGAACGAGTAGAAATCCCTAACCCAACACATGGTAATGGATCGGGGCGGAAGCCGGTACGAAAGACAGAATCAAGGTAGCGATAGCCGCCGCTCAATCCATTTGCAGAACTTCGACAACAACCCTGTTCACTGTGTGGTGTTCAAATCAACTTGACGACCTCGCTGGAATGCTTCCATGAAGTTCAAAACAATTCATGTCGACATCAAGCCCGATGCGATTGAAACACTTTCAAAGGTCTCGGCGGATCGTGCCCTCGAAGAACTGATTTGGAATGCACTTGACGCTGAGGCTCATCAAATCGACGTCATCTTCTATGAAGACTTGCTCGGCGGAGTGAATAAGATTGTCGTCTCCGATGATGGACATGGAATATCACCAGAAGAGGCGGAAAAGGTATTTGGCAGTATTGGAGGCTCCCCAAAGCGACTCCGAAGACGCAGTCCAAAACTAGATCGTCCATACCACGGAAAGGAAGGGCGAGGACGGTACAAAGCCTTCTCGATTGGCCGAAGTATCGAATGGCACAGTCGGACAGTTGTCAACGGGGGCTTCACGACATTTCCAATTTGTCTTCACTCTGGACAAATGGCTTCTGCTCGTATCGGAAGTGCCACTAATTGTGATGGTGGAACAGGATGCCAAGTCATCATCACAGACCTTTGTGATAGTGCTGGAAGTCTACGAAACGAGAACCGTCTCGATACTCTGACCTATCGTCTTGCTCCGTACCTAATGGCGAATCCGGGTATCCGCATTAATTACGATGGCACACCTCTTGAGGTGAGCAAGAGTCTCGTTCATGACCAGACGATTGACTGTTCCGATGAACCGTCGACGGAAGAAGAGACAACTCTGCAATTCAAAGTACGTGTTCTTGAATGGACCAAGCCTCGAAAGTCCACTTTGTTCCTCTGTGACAGTAGCGGAGTTGCACTTGATGAAGTGCCGATTGAATTAAAGGGCGTGCGTTTCTCATTCACGGCCTACGTCCTCTGTGATCATCTCCGAGAATTGCAGGACGAAAACCACCTTGCCGCTGGGGATCTCAATCCCGAAGTTCGGAGATTCAAGGCTACAGCCAAAGATGGATTGAGGGATTACTTCCGACAGCGCCAAGCCGAGGAAGCTCGTCATGTTGCAGACCGCATTCGGAAGGAAGGGATCTACCCTTACCGACAGCAACCTTCGTCCCCCGTGGAGAAAGCCGAGCAGCAAGTTTTCGATATATGTGCCGCTACCCTCCACGGAGTATTGCCAGCATTCGACACGGCAGACAAGAATTCAAGGCAATTCACCTATCGACTCCTACGAGAAGCTCTTGAGAGCAGTCCCACGAACGTCGGACGCATTTTTCAGGAGGTACTGAAACTTACCGACGATCAGCAGGCTGATCTTGTCGGCTTGCTCGACAAAACCACACTGGGAGCAATTCTCCACACGGCAAAGACTGTCAGTGATAGGCTCTCGTTCTTGAATGGCTTTGATCAGATCATTCATGACAAGACGATTCGAAAACACCTGAAGGAACGCACTCAGCTTCATCGGATACTGGTTGAAGAACTTTGGCTATTCGGTGACGAATACACCCTCGGAAGTGACGATGTGAAACTGAAGACAGTCCTGAACGAACACCGCCAGCTTCTAAACCTTCCCGATCTGGACCAGCAAACGCTCGGCCTGATCGCAGATGAACTCACCGATGTTCCAGATTTGATCCTTTGGAAGCGATTCCTTCGTGGAAATGGCGACCGTTTCGAGAACCTTGTGATTGAACTGAAACGTCCTACTGTGAACATCTCTCTCGAAGAAATCGACCAAGTACGCCGCTATGCCGCTCGTGTGTTGAACAACAGATATTTTGACAAAGACCGCACCCATTGGACGTTCGTAGTTCTCAGTGATGGAATCGCCGCCGATGCTGAAGCCGAATTAACGCAGGTTGATCGGGAACCCGGCCATCTCGTGGCAGGGAAACACCACGACATCTGGGTGCGTGAGTGGAAAGAAGTAATTCACGACGCAAAGATCCGACTGCTTTGGATTCAAGAACGGCTGCAAGTTGCAGTCTCGGACAACTCGGAAGGGATGCAATATCTGCAACGCAAGTTCAGTCATCTTCTTCCCGATCAGGCAAAGGCTGATCAGACACAGTCCGATGCAACTACGAATTCAGAGTAGCAGTTTTCGCTGCGATGGTTCGTCTTACTTCATGGCAGGCGATGTTAATCGCAGGCTTTCTCACACGGAGAGGAACTGTTCCAGATCTCCAACCGAGGTGTGATCATGAGTGCGACAATCAAAGCAACCAATGTCAGGTATATCAAACTCGGCCAAAAAGGCGGCTGGGAAAATGAATGCTTGGCGAAGGGCATTGTTAGATTCGGTTTTGACTCAGGCACTGACGAACGATTTTCAATGTGTTGTCATCATAAGTGGTCAGATTTGACGGCCTCATTTCTTTCGAGTGGAAAAGACAAAGGAACTGCGACCCGCTTCACAAACGAGGCTCGTATGTTTTTCGACGACAACGGGTCCATTCTTTGGATCACGTTCATGTTTGAGAAGTTGCATTGGGGCTTTTTGACATCAGCGCCCGCAGAGAAACATCAGAGTGGCGATGGTGTTTACCGCAGGGTTGCGGGCGGTTGGAAATCATCAGACATCAATGACATTCTTCTTACCAAGAATACGCTTTCTGGTGTGGTGACAAAACTGGCGGCTTATCGTGGAACGTCCTGCGATGCTTCTGATGCTGCCGATTACGTGATTCGGCGCATCAACGGACTGCAAAGTCCACAAGCAGAAAAGGCATCTTCGGTTCTGAGCGATTTGAAAGTCGCTGTTCGAGACATGATCCACTTACTCCACGACAAGGATTTCGAGACATTGGTTGACTTGATCTTCATTCGCAGTGGATGGAGGCGAATCGGGCAGGTGGGGGGCCTGCAAAAGACTATCGATATCCCCCTCGTGCTTCCGACGACGGGGGAAAAAGCCTTTGTCCAAGTGAAGAGCAAAGCCAATCAAGCGGAATTCGATGAATATGCGAATCTCTTCCAGTCGCTCGACTATCACCGCATGTTTTACGCTTACCACAAGGGCACCGTGTCCACCGATGACGAGGACATTACCATTCTTGATGGATTGAAGTTGGCAGAAATGGCTGTAGATGCGGGGTTGGTCAGTTGGCTCATCGAGAAGGTGGCATAAACACGACAATCGAAGCCTGATTCGTGATCTGATCCAGCACACAATGGAAGCGAACGACTGGATTTGCGGACCAGTTCATGCAATTCATCGCAGAACCGCTCCGCGGCTAATTGGAAGCCTGCAACAATATTTTGGCAAACGGCGAGATGTTCTGATTGAATGCCAGTTAAAGAACGGAGTGGAAGAGCATTATGGCTGCTGGGCTGACTAGGCGTTTTTATTTCTGGCGGCAAGGTCGCCTTGAAGAAATAGTCAAAACTCGTAAGTCGAAATTTGGGTCTTGGTCGATGGATACGGAAGATCCAGATTTGATTGTCGCTATTGAAGAGACTTCCGATGGTCCCACACTTGAACTCGGCTACGCCGCAACTCCAGCACTTTTGGCATGGGCACTGATACGCAACAGCCGTCCCGGACTACGAATAAGCTCCACTGACCTTGGCCCACAATTGCCAACTGTGCTGATTGATCAGGTCGTGCAAATTACCGTTGAAGCCACAAATCGGCTCGTGCAAAGGTTTAGCAGGCTCAATGCAGAAGAACGCATGACTGGCGCATTGTCGGATCGACTCGATCAGTCGTTTGTTTCGTCACAAGACGGCTGGAGTGCTGGAGTCTTCGTTGAAGGCTTTTCCTCGCAAACGAAGGAACCTTTGACTGGTGCCGACATCGGAATACTCGTGGATATTCGTCGAGGAAACAGCGTCACCTTGAAAGCAGTGTGGATTCAAGCAAAGCGAGATCCCGATAGCGTTAAGAATCCGCTCACTTTGGATGAGCTTCTTGGTCAAATGAACGATATGGCGAAGCACACCAAAGAATCCTTCGGCATGGTTTACTCGCCTTCGTCTGTTTATCTGGTCAATCGAGATGCCCCAAATCAGCGACTCGAACTGTCGGATGTGATCGCAGACACCTTGCGCTGCCGTCACGGCGACCGGAGGCCGACGCTCATCGCTTCAACCCTTGAGAGACACCACGTGATCGAACTTACATTGTTCGATGCGGATGCTCAAAAGTTGATGAAGAATGCACGTCGTCGAAAGCGATAGGTGCTGCGTGGATCAATATTTTTGTGCGGACGCAGTTCAGCAAAGTCGCTGCACCATTCAGGTTAACTACTCCGCACGATCTCACGGCACTTCGGGTAGTTCCTGCATCCCCAGAACTCGTCGCCCTTCTGATTCCCCTTTTTCGCAGTCCGAATCACCATCTGCGTCCCACAATTCGGGCACAGAGGCGTGCCTTCATGACGCTCGATCACCTTCTCAGACTTTTTACGGTCTGCAACTGCTTCTCGAACGAGGTCGGCGATGTTCTGGGTGCTGTACCCCGCCGCCGCACGAACATGCAAGATCGGCAGACCGGCAACTTCGAAGACTTGATCGACGAACTTGTCTCGATCCTGTCGATCACGTCGGCCATGACTCTGATCATCCAGTTCTACTCCAAGAACCGGCGTCATCGAAGTCGGATCGCAAAGAAGAAAGTCGACATGCTTCCGGTCGATCTTGTTTTTGTACGACTGTTTCTTGTTAGAGCCAGACACAAAAAAGATGTCAGCCAGATTCACCTTGGGACATACGAGGTATGTGCCGTCGAGACCCAACGTCAGCACC
>CBIHQO010000486.1:0-5574 GCA_966211735.1 uncultured Schlesneria sp. | reverse complement strand
TGCCGCGATGTGCATCGGCTATGCCCTCGTGCTCGCGGTCTTTTCCCGAACCGACTTTGCACTCGGCGGCGCACGCTATCCGATGTTCCTGGCCAGCCTGGTGTTCATGTTCGCATACGCGATCGGAATCATCCGCTACAAGCTGATGCTGATTGACCAGATCATCAGTAAGGGGATGTGGTACTACGTTCTCAGCTACGGTGCCACGGGAACAGTGGCCCTCAGCATTGCTGTCGGCACTCTGGCAGTGGCGGTCGGTAAAATGCCGACGGTGGAGCAACCCAGCTGGATCATTGCCGGCATCGTAATGCTGGGAGTCATCTTGCTGATCTGGGTTCGCGACTCGTGGCAACACTTTGTTGACCGTCGATTCTTTCGTGAGAAATATCAGCTCGACAAAGCCCTGCAGCGGATCCACCGCGATGCGGGTCGACTGACGGATGTTCAGTTCTTGTCGGAGCGACTTTCGGTTACCTGCCGCGATGTGCTGCAATCCAGCCGGATTGGTCTGTACTTGAGCGATGGTCGTCCCAGCGGATTTCGACTGACCGCAGCAGGCGGTCAATCAGCGGGAATGCCGATGCAGTTGTCGTTACCCGACGAATTCATCCAGGCGTTGTCTGATGATCCGACATTGCAGCGAGTGACGCCGACGACGCGCGACGGGATCTCTCCCGTGCAGAACCTGCTGCGACAGTGGCAGGCGGATCTGGTCCATGGGTTGGAAATCGACGGCAAACTGGCAGGACTAGTAGTGTTGGGGCCGAAAGAAAACGGGATGATGTACTCGGCCGAAGATCTCACGTTCCTGACGGCCCTTGCTCAGATTACAGGGATCGCGTTGCACTGCGCCAAGGTTCACCAGGACATCACGCAGCTCAATGAAGACCTGCGTTTGAAGACCGATTTGATCGGTCGCCAACGACAGCAGATTTCGATTCTGCAGGCCGAATTGGCGACGGTTGCCAGCCCAGATCAGACGAATACGCCGTCGGATCAATTCCGCCGCGATGGGATCATCGGCCACAGTCCCGCGCTGGAAGGGATCATGGACACCGTTCGGAAAGTGGCCGCGAGCGAAACCAGTGTGTTACTCCGCGGCGAAAGCGGGACCGGCAAAGAGCTGCTCGCCAAAGCCATTCACGATAACAGTGCACGACACGACGGACCGTTGATCACGGTGCATTGCGCAGCCTTGTCCGCGGGGTTACTGGAGAGTGAACTGTTCGGACACGAAAAAGGAGCCTTCACCGGCGCTCAAAGCGATAAACAAGGGCGATTCGAACTGGCGAACGGCGGATCGCTGTTCCTCGACGAAATCGGCGACATCTCGCCCGAGACTCAGGTCAAGTTGTTACGTGTCCTGCAGCAACGCGAGTTTGAACGAGTCGGCGGGACGCAGACGATTCAAGTGGATGTCCGTCTGATCGCGGCCACGCATCAGAACTTGGAACGATTGATTGCGGACGGGAAGTTCCGCGAGGATCTTTACTATCGACTGAACGTGATCAGCGTTACGTTGCCACCGCTACGCGAGCGATCGGAAGACGTGCTGGAGTTGGCGGTGTACTTCCTGCGTCGGGCCGCATCACGGGCCGGCAAGCGACTCGCCAAGTTTGAGGATGAGGCGATTGATATGCTGTCCCGCTACTCGTGGCCAGGCAATATCCGCGAGTTGCAGAATGTAATTGAACGCGCCGTTGTGCTGGCCGAAGGGGAGACGATCACAGCGATCGATCTGCCGATGGATCTGCAAAACGACACATTGCCCGAGCATCGCAAGCCAATGTCAGACGCCATGCTTCAAGTCAGCGAGAGCGGCGACCCATTGGTCGAACGTCAGGCACTGATTGACGCTTTGGAGAAGTGTGGCGGAAACAAAGCTCGGGCGGCGCGACTGCTTGGTTTGGCTCGCAGCACATACTTCAGTAAGTTGAAGAAGTTCGGCCTGGCCGATGGCGATGGGCTGGTTAGTCCGGTTCGACGAATCCCACGATGAAAGTCGCCGTTGGCCACCCCGAGTTGCACATCGAGGAGATCGCGAAGGTACACAGACTACATGACGAGCCTCACGATCCCGCATGAGTAAGAAACGGTGTCGTGAGGCCGTCAAGGATGTCACATAGGGGCTACGTTCTGTAGGTAAAAAGTTGTCGCTGCCGCGGACATTTCGGCGCCAGTGGCCAGTAACCCCCGTCCAATCACCGCCTTCTCGGTTCGCTTGCAGCGTCCAACGACTGCCGAAGCCTCTTTCGGTTAATCGTCCACACTTCGCGTGATGTTCGGCAAATCATGAGCGGCAAGTTTTTCAATCTTGGATTGAAACCGGCGTCGCGTTGGACAATCAACCACCTTTCATGGAGGAATGTCGTGACATAGAAGTGACAACTGACTGCCCTCGCTACTGCCACGTATCCCTCTGTCAGGGTTGCTCGATCGATATTTCTGCCACGTAGTTGTTCGTCTTGCATCCAATCATGGCTTCTCTGCGAAGGCCCAGAGGTGATTGGCGGTGCGCACGTAAATGGTGTCGCCGACGATTGCTGGCGTAGCACTAGTCTTCTCGTCGAGCTTGGGATTCTCGGCGACCACCTCAGGGCTCGCTGTTCCGGCTTTCAGCACTGTGAAGGTGCCATCGTCGAGTGAGACGACATAGATATTGCCATTGGCGGAGACTGGTGAGGCATAGTAGCGGCCATTTGCGACAGCGCGCTTCTGGACGTAAATTTCTTTGCCGGTCTTCGCGTCGTATGCGGTACAGAGGCCGCCATCTTTCACCATGAAATACTGGCCATCGATCAGAATTGCACTTGGAACATAGGGCATTCCTTTTGTCTTCTTCCAGGCAATGTGCGACTTCGTGATGTCACCCTGGCCGCCCGCCTTCACCGCAAAAACGGAATTCTTTCCAGCCGACATATACTTGATGATGTCATCCCATTCTTTCCGGGTGAGTTGGCCATCCTTGTCGGTGTCGTTGCTGTCGAAGAAACCCTTTAGAAATGTCTTCTCGCTTTCTTCACGAGAGACCTGGCCGTCCTTGTTCGCATCGCCCGACTCCAGAAGGTCATCGAATTTCGGGAACTTGAACTCACTGTCCTCGACATCACCCGGAGACCAGCCGGAAAAGTAGAGCATTCCATCACCGACAACAGGCGTCGTACAGGTGGCCGAAGGCATGCCGACGACGCTCCACTTCTCTTCCCCTGTTTGCAGGTCGTAGCTCACCATGCGGCCGTAACCTCCGCAGACAATCTGCTTCCCCCCTTCGGTATCCCACACCGCTGGCGTGCAATAGCTGGTGGCAGGCGGTCGCTTCACTTCCCATTTTAGGCGACCAGTCGCGACGTTAAGCGCGATGATTTTGGGTTCACTCATTTCGTCGCGCTGAAGAACCACGATTCCATCGACGAGAATTGGTGAGACGCCGGTACCAAAGTCCGCGGCGGTCTTGGCCATCGGCAAGTCGTATTTCCAGAGTTCTTTCCCCGTGAGGTCGTAGGCAAAAAGGCCACAAGACCCGAAATACGCGACGACGGTCTTACCATTGGTCGCCACAGAGGATGCGGCCGGGCTTCCCTCAGTCTTGTGGTACGCTTCGATCGCCTTGGCTGGCGCTTCGGCCCGCCAGAGTTCCTGACCACTGACGATGGAATAGGCAATGGTGAAGAGTTTGCCTTCATCAAAGGCCGTGAGAAAGAGTTTATCGCCAACAATGACTGGAGATGACGCGCCGGATGGGACCGGCACCTTCCATTTCACATTTTTTTCCGGCCCGAACGTAATCGGGGGCTTTGATGCAGAGGCAATCCCCGATCCATTCGGACCACGAAACTGAGGCCATTCGGGAACCTCTGCAGCACCAACGGAACAAGCGAAGCCCAGGCAAGTCGTTAACAAAATGCGGCGAATCATTCACAGTCCTTGAGAAACAGAAGCGATGAGGTTCGAGCGCCCATCAATCCAGACAGATGCGAACGATGAATCGTGTCGCACGCAGCCCATAGTAGATGCTGGCGTCGTTTTGACAACGCCTCTTCACGGGATCTTGATACTTCTGTCATCCCCTCGCAGGCAGGAATCCAGCGCGTTGATGGGTGATATTGATTCAGCAACGATTCTCGTCTGATTCCAGGCACGAGTGATGATCTTGGTGCATCAGAACGGGATTGCCTGATGCACGGGATCTCGAGGGGAACAAGAATCACGCAAAGCTGCTAAGGTTGGACTTCATTGATCAAACCCAGGCGGCGGCTTTGTCGTTTAGGTGGGTTCGATTTGGTCGCTGACTTCGCGAGGTCGTTGACTTCGGCAGCGAATGGACGCAAGCAGATGGGTTTATCGCTGCGGCCGCCGCGCTGGTAGTCTCGCCACAGGGTCGGCCCCGCGATTGCGGCTTCCAGTCCCGCTTCCTGTGTCAGGTCTTGGAACATCAACTCGACGAGTCGGCTCAGTGAAATGCCATGCAATTGGCCTTCGCTGCGGTACAGCCAATTCGCGAGCTTTCGAAATTCTGCGAATGGCGAATGAGACTTGGATTCCGGGGTGTCCCACAAGAGCTTTGTTGTTTCGACGAAGTTGCCACTGTTGGCGATGGTGTCCCAATACTTCGCGAACCGTCGCAGTTCCTGCACCGTGTTGAAGTCCATCAAGCTGGTTCGCAGGATTTCATACGGCGGATGGGGGCTGTAGATCATGCTCCAAGTCTGATCGTGGCGAATGATGGGTGTTCCACGTAGTCGCTTCAGGATTCCGACCTGAATTTCATGCGGTGCCAATCGTACAAGTTGATCGAAGCCGCGTGCGAAGCTCTCCAACGACTCTCCGGGGAGGCCGACGATCAAGTCTGCATGGACGTGGACGGAAGTGTTGTCTCGTAACCAAGTCAGGTTCTGGTCAACCAGAACGTTGTCCTGCTTGCGGCTGATGAGGTCCGAAACGTCATCGTTGAATGTTTGAATCCCGACTTCAAACTGCAACGAGCCTGCCGGAAAGCGGGCGATGATTTCTTTCAGGGCGTCGGGTAGTCGGTCGGGGATCAGTTCGAAATGCAGGAACAGTCCGGGCTGATAGCGTTCGAGAAAGAATTCGAGGATCGCTCGGCTGACGCGAATGTTCAGGTTGAATGTGCGGTCAACGAATTTGAACTGCTTCACGCCGCGGACGAGCAGTCGGTTCATCGCGTCGAGAAATGGCTCGAGTGCGAATTGTCGGACGGGGATATCGAGAGCCGACAGACAGAACTCGCAGGTGAACGGGCAGCCGCGCGAGGCCTCGACATAAATCACTCGATGCGCGACATCAGCATCTGAATACAGTTCGTAGGGGAGCGCCAGATTATTGAGGTCAGGGACCGGCGAATGAATCACTCGCGGGCCTAATAGCGTTCCCACAGGAGTCGTTTCAGTCGGTGTAAGTTGTTCGCGGCAGAACTCGGCGAACGCCAGATCGGCTTCGCCTGTGATGATGACATCAGCCAGTTGCGTGATGGCCTGCTGGTCCGTTTCGTAGCTGACTTCAGGACCGCCGAGAACGACTGTCACCTCGGGGGCCACTCGCTTCAGATCGGCGACC
>CBIHQO010000485.1:0-5593 GCA_966211735.1 uncultured Schlesneria sp. | reverse complement strand
GATGCACGACCGCAGGGTTCTGAGGCCGGATTTCAATGGCTTCGACCCACGTATCCGCCAGGAAGACATGCGGCAGCAACGCGATTCGGTAGGGGACGAAGCCCGTGGCCGGGATCGTGTGCTCTTCGAGCATTGTCACAATCAGATCCGGTTCGCCAATCCGCCAGCGGGGAACTGCTTTCGCTGGTTCCGCGGCTGTATCGGGTGCATCGCCTTCGGCTCGACCCGATCGCACCCAGCTCGCGATGGTCTCACGCTCGGTCGTGGACAGCGAAGGATCGTTCTGAAACTTGCCGTGCTTGGGATTGGCAAACCAGGGAGGCATTCGTTGATCGGCGACGACTTCAGCGATCATCTCGGCGTGAGACACGGCATCGCGATACGTGACCAGCGCAAACGGAGCTGCCGTTCCTTCGACGTGGCAGTTGACGCACCGCCGCTGCAGGATCGGGGCGACATCCTGATGATAGGTCGGATCGGGCCGCTTCGCCGATGATGGCAGCGGAGATTCAATCGTGCAGCCGTCCACAGCAGTCTCTGCAACAGAAACATCTTGTCCGGCGAGCGTCTCGCGAATCGCTTCTTCCAAGTCTCGACGAGTCGGCTCGGGCCGAGCACCTCCCAGACGAAGCTGGTCGTCGATGCGGCCTCGATAGATAAGTTTGCGGTCGGCATCCAGCACCGCCACGCCGGGTGTGCGCGTCACGCCAAGAGCTTTCGCGCACGAGAGATCGCTGTCTTTGACGAAGGCGAATGCCGCGTCGAGATCAATTGCCTGCGCCGCCATATCGCGAATCGTATCATCGGCACCGACGTTGACGGCGACAAACTGCACGTCTTGAGGTGAGTATCGAGCATCCAACTCGATCAGTTTCGGGATTGAGCGTCGAACCAGCGGGCATGAGGTGGTGGTAAAGACAAAGACGTACGCCCGTTTCTTGCCAAAGTCCGAGAGCGTGCGCGGTAACGCGCGGATGTCTTTGAATCGCAACTCAGGAACGGTATCGCCGATCCTGGGCAGTTGGGCCTGCGCCAGTGCAAGTTGACCCAGCATGGTCACAGCGAGCAACACCATCGCTCCGCGCATCATCAAATCCCCTGGAAATTGATCGGAATCGGATTACGAACGATCACGATAGCCGCCCTTGATCGGAACGCCAATTGGAATGTGGGAATGCTTCGTTCTCGAAGTCATCAACGGCTGCGACTTCACAGATGGTTTCCAGCGGCGATAATGTCTGTCAGAGTCACATTGCGAGAGAAACTGAGTCGAGACTATCCGCGAGAGAAATCATGGCTAACCATTCACCGCGATTCCTGCAAATCGTGGATGCTGTGCGCGTTAATATTCGCGAGTGTACCGTCAACGAGATTCGGGATCGGTTAAAACGGGGCGAACAGTTTCTGTTGTTCGACGTTCGCGAAGAGAGCGAGTATGCGGCAGGCCATTTACCGACCGCGAAGTGGCTGGGGAAGGGGATCATTGAACGCGACATTGAATCGGTTGTGCCCGATCCCGATACCGAAATGGTACTGTACTGCGGCGGCGGGTTCCGCTCGGCGTTGGCCGCCGACAACCTGCAGAAGATGGGCTACACCAATGTGATCAGCATGGATGGCGGCTTTCGGGGGTGGAAAGAGTCTGGGTCTGAAGTCGTCAAATAACTATGCCACGGAGAAGAGGTTGTTAGCCGCGGATTGATATCGATGAAACACGGATTCGGAGGAAGAGATTAAGAGGGAAGTTGAAGCTGACAAGGCGAATTGCGATGCAGATCCAATTCACAGATCAAGACTTCTCTGCTTTTGATCCGTGTTTCATCTGTGTTCATCCGTGGCTACCGCTCTTTCGTTTTAGAAACCCGTCAAGGAAGAACATATGACTTCGCTGACTGATGCACTTGAGCGACTGGGGATTGGTTCGCAGCCCGATGCTGTCTGGATCGGTGGCAGCGGGGCGGTGGGCTCAGGAGATGAGCTGCGCAGTCGCTCGCCGATTGATGGGTCGGTGCTGGCGACGTTTGCCTCCGCGACATCGGTCGATGTGCCGGCGGTGCTGACGGCGTCGATCGAGGCGTTTCGGACGTGGCGAACTGTCCCCGGTCCCCGGCGTGGCGAGTTCGTGCGGCGAGTTGGCAACCGGTTTCGCGAGTTCAAAGACGAACTGGCGAGCGTCATCTCGTGGGAAGCGGGCAAGATTACTCAAGAGGCACTGGGTGAGGTTCAAGAGGTCATCGACATCTGCGACTTCGCTGTCGGGCTGAGTCGACAGTTGCATGGGCTGACGATCACCAGCGAGCGGCCGCAGCATCGGTTGTCGGAGCAATGGCACCCGTTGGGGCCCGTGGGGGTGATCACCGCGTTCAACTTTCCGATGGCGGTCTGGGCCTGGAACGCGGCTCTAGCGTGGGTCTGTGGAGACCCGGTGGTCTGGAAGCCTTCCGAGAAGACGCCGCTGTGCGCGATCGCGTGCCAGGCGATTGTGGCGGGTGTCCTACGCGAGATGCCCAACGTTCCGACGGGTGTCTCTACACTGATCGTCGGTGGACGTGATGTCGGTGAATCGTTGTCGGTCGCTCCCGAGTTACCGCTGATCTCGGCCACGGGATCGACGGCGATGGGGCGAGCCGTCGCTGAAAGTGTGGCAACGCGACTCGGTCGATCCCTGCTCGAACTGGGTGGCAACAACGGCATGATCGTCGCACCGTCTGCGGACCTGGACCTGACCATTCGAGCGATCGTGTTCTCAGCGGTAGGGACGTGCGGACAGCGCTGCACCACGCTGCGACGACTGATCGTTCATGAGAGCCTGGCGGATGAGGTCGTGAAGCGGCTGCGTTCGATCTACGATCGGCTGCCGATCGGGAATCCGCTGGAGCAGGGGACTTTGATTGGACCGCTGATCGACGAACAGGCCTGGTCGGCGATGCATCTGGCGTTGATCCGCGCCAAGGTTGAAGGGGGGCGTGTCCACGGCGGTGAGCGTCTGCAGGAAGGGGTGCCATCAGGCGGGGTCTATGTCCGACCGGCTTTGGTCGAGATCCCCACGGGCGACGGCATTGTGCAGCAGGAGACGTTTGCTCCGATCCTGTATGTCCTGCGGTACAAGACGTTCGAAGAGGCGATTGCGATTCACAACGATGTGCCTCAAGGATTGGCCTCGTCGATCATGACGAGTGACATGCGCGAAGCGGAACGCTTCTGCGCGGCGGCGGGATCGGACTGCGGCATCGTCAATGTGAATGTTGGTCCCAGTGGAGCCGAAATCGGCGGAGCGTTCGGTGGCGAAAAGGCCACCGGCGGCGGACGTGAGTCGGGCTCGGATAGTTGGAAGGCGTACATGCGCCGCGCGACGAACACGATCAACTATTCAACCGAGCTGCCGCTTGCGCAGGGGATTCGGTTCGACATCTAATTCAACGTGGTGATTCTGCTCACCCGAAGTTAAATCAACCCGTCAACAGCATCACTTGAAAGAGACTCAATGCCTCAGCCATTTGCCGGAACCCCATTCGATCTGACCGGACGAGCCGCCCTGGTGACGGGGGCCGGTGTCGGCATTGGCAGTGCGACGGCGATGGCCCTCGCCAAGGCCGGGGCGATTGTCGGGGTTCACTATCACTCCAGCAAAGATGAAGCGGCCGAGACTTTGGCGGCCATCGAAAAACTGGGTGGTCGCGGGATCCTGCTGCCGGGCGATTTGACAGATGAAACGGCCGCGAATCGAGTGGTCGATACATTTCATGCGTTCGCTGGTCGGATTGACATCCTGTTCAATAACGCGGGCAATCCGCTGAAGCGATCCACGATTGAGAACTGTCCGACGGATCTGTGGAAGCAGGCGTTCGATGTGAATGTTCACAGCGCGTTCCTGGTCACTCGTCGAGCCATTCCCGCTCTGAAGGCCAGCGGCAACGGCAGCATCATCAACAATCTATCGCTGTCCGTTCAAACAGGTGGCTCTGGCGGAGCGGGACCATATGCCGCGGCGAAGGGAGCATTGCAGGTCTTCACGCGGACGCTCTCCAAGGAACTGGCCCCCGTCGTACGAGCCAACGCGATCATGCCGGGCGTCGTCGAGACGCGGCATCACGAAGTCTTTACGACCGCCGAGAAGATGGAAGACTATCGCCGCCAGACCCCGCTGGGTCGCAACTCACAGGCCGACGAGATCGCGCAAACAGTGCTGTATCTGGCGAGTGACGCCTCGAAGTTTGTCACGGGCGGCCTGATCGATCTGAATGGCGGACGCTTCTTGAGATAGGTGTGAAGTCGCCTTCAATTCAGCGTTGCGTACGGCTTCGGATCGATCGATGTCGGGCGTTCGCAGAGCAGATCTGCGACCAACCGGCCGGTCCCGGTCGCCATTGACAGGCCCAGCATGTTGTGACCGGCGGAAATCAGCACGTTGCCGAACGACTTGGGGCGGTCGATGATCGGCAGGCTGTTCGGGGTCATCGGCCGCCAGCCGTACCATTGTTCGACGACCGGTTCGGCGGTCGGTTCTTGCAGGTAGTGGCTGGCTCCGGATCGCAGCATCTCCATGCGACGCGGATGGATCGAGGAATCGTAGCCAGCGAACTCCATAATTGAACCCAGGCGATAGCCCGACAGCATCGGTGTCACAGCCACGCGGTGTTCTTCGAACATCAAGGGAATGGTCGGACACTTGGCAGGGCGGGCCATCGTCATCGAATAGCCCTTGCCCGGCTGAATCAGGATCTTACAACCGAGTTGTTGATTCAGCAGCGGCGTCCAGGCACCCGTCGCGACGACGAATGCATCCGCTTCAAATTCGCCGGTGCTGGTGATCGCTCGCGTTGCCTGTTGATTCATCGACGCGAAGCCGCGGAACTCGCAATTCTCGTGAATCGTGACGCCGCGCGATTCCAATAGTCTTCGCCATGATGACATCAGCTTGTCGGGACGCAGATGAGCGTCCCCCGGATAATGCCAACCACCGGCCAGCCCCGTCTTCAAGGCGGGCTCCAACTGCGAAACCGCATCTCCTTCATACTTGTCGGCTCGCATCCCGAATTTTTCGGACAGCAACTGCACTGTGTGACCATGATGCTCCATGGCCGCCTTCGTCAGGAACGTGAACAGCAAGCCCAAGGTTTGCCATTCGACATCCAGCTTCTCGGTCTCGAAGAGCTCGTCATACCGGCGGCGCGATTCAGCAAGGAGGGCGTTGATGCCTTGCGCTGCCGCCAGCATGTCCGCTTCATTACAGCGACTGGCGAACCGTAGCAGCCAACTCCATAGAGTCGGATCGAAACGAGGTTTGATGGAAAACGGCGAGTTAGGGCTGAACATCGCCTTCAGCGTGCTGCCCATCACACCAGGCCCCGCTAACGGCAGAACGTGGCTGGGGCTGACATAACCGCAGTTCGCGTGAGACGCCCCACTGCCGACCGTTTTCCGCTCGACGATGGAGACGGTCCAACCCGCTTGATTCAAGTAGTAGGCACATGCCGTTCCGACAACCCCGCCGCCGATCACCACTACTCGCTGAGCCACGAACAAATCTCCGTACGAATCAAAGTCTTCTGGGAGGGCGCGGGGGGGGGCCCCCCCCCCCGAGGTGTAGGTA
>CBIHQO010000484.1:0-5607 GCA_966211735.1 uncultured Schlesneria sp. | reverse complement strand
AGAGGCTTCGACTAAGCCGTCGCTTCTCGTTCTTTTCCCAGATCTCTTGTCAATAATCGTTATCAGAAATTCCACTCTTCTACGATGTTAAACCCCAAGTCAGCACGGCTTTGTCGAAGCCTCTAAAACCGTGGCCCCCGGCATTCTTAATCCGTGTTTGACCCGTGGCTAACCTTTTTAATCTCTGCGAGCGGCCACTTAGTCTCGAAATCTCGCGTGGCATTGATCGCAACGCATCGTGACTCGTGCGACCGCTTCGGCCCGTTTTGGACTCGCCGCGGCAGGATCTCGCAGTTCGGTCTTGATCGTGTCTGCCAACGCTTCCAGGTCATCGACGATCGCCCGAAACCCCGGCTGCATTTCCTCCGTCACGTCCGCCAAACGCGCCGCCTCGCGAAAGTGCTCGGCAAGATCGTAGGTGGTCGTCAATTGCAGCCCGATTGTCGTCGCATCCCTGTCGCTCGTGGGTGTTTTCACTCGATCCCAGATGCGGTCGATTTCGGACATTGTCCTGGCGAGCGGCGGGACGGGTGAAATCTCGGGCAATTCGGATTTCGACTCTTTTAGTTCTGATCCCGTGGGACAGGTCAGACCTTGAACACTGTCATACAACCCCTGATAGCGATCCGCCGTGCCGATCATCTTCATCGCGGCCACGGCCTGATCGGCGGTGACCGATTTGTCCAGGCAGCGCCACAACGAGACGGCCGCGGCGGGACCGCGGTGCTTGCCGTGATGGCAATGCAGATAGATCGGTCCCGGCAGTTCTCGCGATGCCCGTACCAGTTCGATCAGCGTCTCGTGCGGGACGCTGCCATATGTAATTGGCAAATGCACGTAACGCATTCCATGAGACCGAGCCGCCTCCACATCAGGTGGCGCTCCATCGACGCTGATGACGGTCTTAATCCCCAGTCGAGTCAGTGAATCAAACGCCCCCTCTTCGTCGGGAGCACTTCCCGTGTAGAGGGTCTGGCCCAGGCGGTAGACATTGTGCAGAGCGGGCGCATTCGACTCGTGGATCTTCATGGCATCGCGAACGACCACGGGCTTGCTGGCGGTATTCTCGGTGCTTCGAATCAAGAAAAATCCGGCGGCCGCGGCGGCAACGAGCAGGCCGCAGAAAAACAGCGTCCCGCCGCCCGATGATGGTTTTGTATTGGGTGTCGTCAACGTTATGGAATCCAGATTGCGATGTTGTTTTCGGTCAATCACTGTCGGCCCTGAACATACACGCACCAGATGCGCACCAGCAACCGCGTACGATCTGAACAGGAAAGATGGTGTCAAAGTTTTTCGTCAAAGAATGCGCAGCTTGTCTCTCTTCTCATCCAGACCCGTCGCATGTCTGGCATCGCCAACGCTGACTCGATAGAACACCAGCACAACGGTGACCACTTCGACCTGTGAGGCTGACAAATGGTGATGAAAGCAACAGTGGCAACCCTCGCCTTGATCTGCAGTCTCCTGACCGGTCTGGTGCAGGCTCAGGCGGCTGAAGCTCCGACGACATTACGAGACTTCGTCGCCCGCCCGGATGACAGCTTCGCCTGGAAACTCGTGAATACTTTTGAGTCGGATGGTGCGCGATCGTACGATGTCGAGTTGACTTCGCAGACGTGGCAGGACATCGCCTGGAAGCACGACCTGCTGGTCTTCCAACCGGCGAACCTGAAACATCCCGATCACGTCCTGCTGTATATCACCGGTGGCAGCAACAAGAATAAGCCAAAGCTGGAGGATCGGTTGCTGGGGTCGTCACTGGCGACGCTCACCGGTTGCCGAGTCGCGTTGCTGTTCCAAGTTCCCAATCAGCCGCTTCTCGGAGGCCGATTCGAAGACGATCTGATCACCGATACGTTTCTATTTCATCTGGCCACCAAAGATGACCGCTGGCCATTGCTGTTCCCCATGGTGAAGAGCGCCGTACGAGCCATTGACTGCATTGAACAACTGGCAGCGGAAGAATGGAAGACTCCGATCAAAGGCTTCATTGTCACCGGAGCTTCCAAGCGAGGTTGGACCACCTGGTTGACCGGGGCCATTGAACCGCGGGTTCGAGGGATCGCTCCGATTGTGATCGACACGCTCAATATGCCCAAGCAGATGGACTATCAGATCGAAACCTGGGGTAAGTACAGCGAGCAGATTGTGGACTACGAACGCAAAGGATTGATTAAACGACTGAAAGAGGACGCCGCGATCGAACCGCTCTGGCATTGGGTCGATCCGTACACTTATCGGAAGCAACTGGAGCTGCCGAAACTGATCATCAACGGGACCAACGATCCGTATTGGACCGTCGACGCCTTGAACAATTACTGGGACGATCTCTCAGGAGCAAAATACATCCGTTATGTCCCGAACGCCGCGCACAATCTGAAGGGCGGACGCGAAGGAGCCATTGCGACGTTAGCGGCTTTTACCCAACACATCGCGTCCGACAAGCCGATGCCCACCATCCAGTGGAAACACGAAACAGATCAGGGTCGCCTGCGACTGACGATTCAGTCGAGTTCCACCCCCAAAGGAGTCAACCTTTGGTCGGCCGAATCTGACACCAAGGATTTCCGTTCGTCAGAGTGGAAATCAAAACCGATCGCTGCCAAAGAGGGCCGATATTCGGCCGAAGTTCAGCCCCGCGACGGCAAGCACGTCGCACTCTTTGGCGAGATGCTCTTCCAATCGGGCGACATCCTCTATTCGTTGTCAACGCAACTTCGCCGCGAGTAGGCCGTGTTCACCCGTCGCATAGTGCACCCAGACCAAATCCAAGGCAACCATCATCGCGCACGGTCAATTGGTCTCGCCTTGCCCGCCTTTTGGTTTACATAAGGTAACTGTTAAGTAATGATTGTCGTCAGCCATCGTCATAATGACTAATCCAGGACACCTACTTAATCTGGACTCGATGAACAGATATGGCGAAGGACTTATTTCCCGCCGAAGTGGAACCGCAGGTCGAGGATGCCGAGCAGCAATTGCTCGACGTCTTGCGGCTGAATCTGGTGCCGGGAATTGGACCTCGCACGTATCAACTTCTACTCGATCGCTTCCAGACGCCGTCCGGGATCCTGCGAGCCACCGTCTCGCAACTTCAGGAAGTTCAGAACGTCGGCCCCAAGGTGGCGATGTCGCTGGTCACGCATGGCACCACGCAAGCGGCCCGCGAAGAATTGGCTCGCACCCGTGCCGCCGGGGCCACGCTGCTGGTTCGAGGTTCAGAAGGATATCCGCCTGATCTCGATCGGATCCCCGATCCACCAACCGTCTTGTACTGCATGGGGACACTACTCCCCGCGGATCAACTGGCTGTGGGCATCGTCGGTTCGCGGCATTGCACAGCCTATGGTCGACAGCAGGCCTTTCGAATCGCTCAGGGGCTGGCCCGAGCTGGCATGACCATCGTCAGCGGCCTCGCTCGGGGCATCGACGCCGAAGCTCACAAAGGGGCGTTGGAAGCGGGCGGACGAACCATTGCCGTGTGCGCGACGGGGTTGGGAACCGTCTATCCTCCCGAACATGTCGAGTTGGCGAATTCGATCCGCCAGCAGGGATGCCTGCTGACCGAAGCCCCCATTGACCAGCAACCTAAAGCGGGGCTCTTTCCGCAACGTAACCGCATCATCTCGGGGATTTCGAGGGGGGTGATCCTGATTGAAGCTGGTCGTAATAGTGGTGCTCTGCACACTGCGCGACATGCCATGGAACAGAACCGCGAAGTGTTCGCCGTCCCCGGCCGGATCGACAGCGAAGCCAGTTTCGGGTGCCTCGATCTGATCCGCGACGGCGCGATACTGATTCGGGATGTCGACGATGTCCTCAACGCACTCGGGCCGCTGACCACACCGGTCCAGCGGACGACAACCGAGACCGTTCACAAACCGGCCGAACTGCAGTTGTCCGATCAGCAGCGAACGATCTTGAATCTCGTCACTGCCGAGCCTGTCGCCATCGACGACGTGATGCGAGCCGCCGGGATCGAAACGTCACGCGTGCTCTCCACGCTGACCATTCTGGAAATGAAGCGACTCGTTCGCCGTCTGCCCGGCAACTTCGTTCAACGCTACTGAGGGCTGGCTGCGTGGCTGCGTCGCCTCGTAGGATGGGTTTCCAACGTTTCCAACCCGTCCTTCTTCGCAGCGTGCGATGAGCCACAATGCTGCAACAACGAAAGCCAAAGGCGACGGGTTGGAAACCCGTCCTACGGGAAGACTCGGCCCAACACAACCACTCTTATCACGCAGCCACTATTTCGACGCACTTGCCGTCTTGCGCGGCCCGCCGATGGACATCAGGTGCGAGTACGAGTGCAAATACATCTGACCATTCGCAATCGCCGGCGTGGAACGAATCCCATCCCCCAGGCTGGTGCGTCCCAGTTCCTTAAATTCCTTTTCGGCTGCCAGGACAACGATTTCCCCGTCCATGCTCGGACAGTAGATCTTGTCATGCGCGCGAACGAGTGAACTGGAGTAATTGCCCCCCACGCGTTTCTGCCAATGCGTCTTGCCAGACTTCAAATCGAGGCACGTCGCGATGCCGCCGTCTGACATCAGAAACAGCATGTCGTCACGAGCCACGGAAGTCGGCACGTAGGGGGCTTGCGTCGACATGCGAAACACCTGCTTTGGTTCTTTGCCATCGAATTGAGTGGCGACCAGATAATTCCCGCCACCGCCCGAACCGGTGCTGCCGAAGATCATGTCTCCTTTTACCAGAGGAGAACTGACCGTGCGTTTGTCGAAACACGGGTTGGACCACAACAGATGCCCATCGGCGGGATCCAGGGCAAATGTCCCATCGCCCGTATTTGTGCAGACCAGTTGTGGCGATCCATTCTTCGGTTCCAGGATCGCCGGTACGGAGTAGCTCGTATTGGCGCTATGACACTTCGACTTCCAGCGATCCTTTCCGCTGCCGCTATCGAATGCCATCATCACACAAAGGGACTCGGGCTTGTCTTTGTCTTCTTGTGAATTCGACAGGATCACCATGTCGTCGTACAGAATTGGCGATGTTCCGAATCCGTGCTGGCTGGACCACGGGCCAAGGTCACGCTTCCAGACTTCGTGACCATCATGAGTCATCGCGAGTAGCACAATGGAAGCTGGCGACGCCCAGGCAAAGTACACGTGCTTCTCGTCGACGGCCGGAGTTCCCGAAGCATAGCTGCTCTGTTTGTGCAGGCCGTGAGGTTGCGAGGCGTACGACTTTTCCCAGATCTTTTCACCCGTGAAGGCGTCGTAGCACAAGGTATGGCGTTTCGCCGTTTCCGGATCGGCACTCAAAATGAACAGGTGATCGCCCCACAGCACGGGCGACGAGTGGCCGATTCCAGGAACGTCAATCTTCCAGTTGTAGTCGGCGTTGGTCCATTGAGCCGGAATGCTCTTCGCTTCGCTCTCTCCCGTTCCATTGGGGCCGCGGAATCGCGTCCATTCCTGAGCAGTGGCAGGCTCGAGAGACAGGATTGTTGCCAGAACGCCAAACAGAAACGCGACGAATTGTTTTCCAACCATCACCGGCTCCCTATTCTCCGCTGACGCCATCGTGCCGCTTTCCACGTTCAGTGAGCGGCAGATCCGAATTTGATCTCAAATGACT
>CBIHQO010000483.1:0-5608 GCA_966211735.1 uncultured Schlesneria sp. | reverse complement strand
TGCTGCTCAGCTTTGGCACCGTGCGCGCTGCCGAACCTGCATCTGAGACGCCTCCGCTTCCCACTGTCAGCAAGAGCGATGCCGGTGACCTGACCTATGCCCCTCAATGGCCAGAACCCCCGAACACCGGCGCCATGCTGATGCGTTTGGGCTTCGGCACCGCGTTCGTCATTGTGCTGTGTGTCGGATCGTTGTGGTTCGGCAAGCCCTGGTTGATGAAGCTGCAGACGAAGGGCTTGACCGGTCAGGCACTGCAGATTGAAGGCAGCGTGACACTCGGTGGTCGTGCGGTGCTGTATCTGGTGAAGGTCGGCGATACTCAACTGGTTGCCGGCACAGATGCCACGGGGTTGAAATCGCTGATCGCCCTGCCCCCTTCGTTCCGCGAAGCACTGGACGAGCAGCTTCCTGTGGAAGAGGCCCCCCCAGCGATTACCGCTTCCAGCTTTGAGACTCGTTTAAGATCCGCAGCCAGTTTGCAGGGAGGATCCCTGTGAACAACTTCGAACAGATCGCGGAACGATTCGGTGAATCCGGGTTCGTGCAAAGCCTGTCGCCCCCGCTGCAAATGTCGATCTTCCTGGGCAGCCTGGTCCTGTTGCCTGCGGCTCTCTCATGTCTGACCTGCTTCACGCGTATCACGATCGTGCTGTCGTTCGTCCGGCGCGGACTGTCGACACAAGAAATCCCGCCGAACACCGTCCTGATTGGACTGGCCCTGTTCCTGACCGTCTTCATCATGGAGCCGACGCTGACTCGCTTGAACAACGAGGCGGTGCTCCCCTATATGAACAAAGAGATCACGAACGTCGAAGCCTTTCGACGGGGCGTCGAGATTCACAAGTCATTCATGCTGCGTCAAACGCGCAAGCATGATCTGGCCCTGTTCCTGCACATGTCCAAGTCGGGGCCGATTGCATCACCCGAGCAGACACCGATCAGCGTGCTGATTCCGGCGTTCATCATCAGTGAATTGAAGACCGCGTTCTTCATGGGCTTTTGCGTCTACGTCCCCTTCCTGCTGGTCGACATCGTGGTGGCCACGGTGTTGATGTCGATGGGGATGATGATGATGCCACCCGTGATTGTCTCGACGCCATTCAAGGTGTTGTTGTTTGTCCTGGCGGATGGCTGGCACCTGGTGGCGCTGTCGCTCAATCAGAGTTTTGGCTAGCGGAGACGATCATGACCGAACTGGATGCCGTCGCGCTGGGCCGCGACTTTTTCTATCACGCGGTGCTACTGACCACGCCAGCGCTCGCGATCAGCCTGATCGTGGGCCTGGCGATCAGCGTCTTTCAGGCGGTGACCAATATTCAAGAGCAGACGCTAAGCTTCGCGCCACGCATCCTGGCCTTGGCCGGGTTGTTCGTTGTGACGATGCCGTGGCTGCTACAGATGTCGATTTACTTTACGGTTCAGATGTTCTCTCGCGCGGCGCAGATCGGACATTAGTGCGGGTCGCACTTCCGTGTCGCGTTGAGACATGGGTTAGACACAGTCGGCTTCTGCTCGCGGGATGCCTCAGTTAGGTTGGATGCGGTCTAATGGACGCGCTGCTGGAAATATGGGTGATGACATTCGGGCTGATCCTGGCTCGCGTGTCGGCATTTGTCGCGACGATCCCCTACCTGGGTGGTCGTTTCGTTCCACGCACCGTGAAGGCGGGGACCGCCCTGGCACTGACTTGTTTCTGGTTCGCCGAGTCCGGCGCCGGGACATTAAGTGTGGCGACCGCTTTGAACGATCGGCCCTGGATGGCATTCGCTTTAGCCATCGGTTGCGAAACACTGATCGGCTGCGCGTTGGGATACGTCTTCGGCCTGTTCCTGGTCCCCTTTCGGGTGGCGGGTGAATACCTCAGCCAGGAAATGGGACTGACGATGGGGGCGATCACCGACCCGTCGCGACCTCAGATGACCACCGTCATGGGCGAAGTCTTCGAGGTCCTGGGAGTCGTGCTGTTCTTCTCGCAAAACGTCCATCACGTCTTTCTGGCGGCATTACATGGTTCCTTCGTTCGCCAGCCGATTGGGGGAGCGATCCTGTCTCTACCCGTCGCCCTCCAGATGAAGGTGATGTCGTCGACGACCGAATGGGGCTTGATGCTGGTCGCGCCGATCGCCTGTTGTCTGTTTATCACGTCGCTGGTCCTGGGCGTGATGGCCAAGGCCGCTCCGCAATTGAACTTGATGTCCGTCGGATTCGCGTTGCGGATCGTGGTCGGACTGGTGGCCACCAGCGTGCTGTGGCCCGATATCGCTCCCCAGATGGGAATTGTTCTCCAGCGTTTTTCCAGTTTGTTAATCGGCCGCTAGTGCGTGTCGCACTTCGGTGTCGCGTTGAAACAAGGGTTAAACCAGGTGGTTCTTCGCTCGCGGGATGCCACACTCGGGTCGGATGAGCTCTAACACATGTCCGAAGAGGGCTTTGACAAGACCGAACAACCAACGCAGCGCCGGCGCGATGACGCGCGGGCGCAAGGCCAGTTCGCGTACAGCCACGAACTGATCACGGGCTTGTTGCTGATGGTCGGAACGGTCGGCCTGTGGTGGTGCGGTGCCACATTGGCGAGTGGCCTGAGCCAGGAAATTCAGTCGCATCTGCGGACGCCACGAGTCGAACTGGCCGTCGGCGATATCCCGGCGTTCATCACAGACCTCGGCACCCACGGTCTGCAACTGATCGGTGGCTTCATGGCCGCCATCTTCGCTGTCGGACTGATCGCCAACCTCGCGCAGGCGGGCCTGCATCTCAATACGGAATCACTCGGCCCAAAGTGGGAAAAGCTGAATCCCGCCATGAACTGGCATAAGATCTTCTCTACGGAGGGCCTGATGCGCGGCGGCTTGTCGATTGCCAAGGTCGCGCTGGTCGGTGTCGCCGCCTGGTGGGTGCTGAGCGATCGTGGCCAACAGATTGCAGCCCTCAATACCGGTGTCCTCTCTCAAACGGTAAGTACCGCCTGGGGCATCGGGATCGAACTGCTGATCGCGGCGTCTTCGGTGTTGCTGCTGATCGGTGCGATTGACTACGGCTGGCAGTGGTACAACAACGAACAAAAGCTGCGGATGTCGCGCGAGGAACTGAAACGCGAACGCAAGGACGACGAAGGGGATCCCAATATCCAGATGCGTCGCCGTCAGCGAGCCCGCGAAATCGTCTCGCAGCGACGAATGCTGGAAGAGATCCCCAAGGCAACTCTGATCATCACCAACCCGACTCACCTGGCGATCGCCCTGCGATACGAACGCGGCGTGAATTCGGCACCGGTGGTGATCGCCAAAGGTCGTGATCAGTTCGCACTCCAGATGGCAGCTCGAGCCCGTCGGCACGGTATTCCCGTGGTGGAACGCAAGCCGGTGGCGCGGGCTCTGTTCAAGATGGTGAAGGTTGGACAGGAAATCCCGCAGACACTGTATGTCGCGGTCAGCGAAGTCTTGGGTTACGTGTATCGACTGCGAAATGTGGCGTAGGACGAAACGGATCGAAGAGAAGTTCTTAGCTGTTTCGCATTAGGAATCAAACGACATGTCGATGGCGGCTGCAAAACCACTCGGGATCGCTCCACGCGGCGAGCTAGTGTTTCCACTAGCCGTGATGGCGGTGCTGGTCGTTTTGATCGTCCCATTGCCCACAGCCTTGCTGGACGTCCTGCTGACGTTAAACCTCAGCATTACGATCCTGCTGCTGCTGGTCACATTGAGTGTCGCGCAGCCGCTGGAACTATCGGTCTTCCCGTCAGCACTGTTGCTGCTGACCCTGGGCAGGCTGTCGCTGAACGTTGCGACCACTCGATTGATCCTCCTGCAGGCCGATGCCGGAAAAATCGTCGAAACGTTCGGCAACTTCGTGGTCGGCGGAAATCTGGTCGTCGGACTGGTCGTCTTTATCATCCTGGTGGTGATCCAGTTCGTCGTGATCACCAAGGGTGCGACACGTATCTCGGAAGTCGGCGCGCGATTCGTCTTGGACGCGATGCCCGGTAAACAGATGGCGATCGATGCCGACCTGAACGCGGGAGCCATCAACGATGTCGAAGCCAAACGCCGTCGAGCTCATCTGCTGCAGGAAGCCGAGTTCCACGGGGCGATGGACGGTGCCAGCAAGTTCGTACGCGGCGATGCCGTGGCCGGGATCATCATTACCGGCATCAACCTGCTGGGCGGAATTGTCATCGGGTTGATGAATGGCATGCCGATCATGCAGGCTATTCAGACCTACTCGATCCTGTCGGTGGGTGACGGCCTGGTCTCGCAGATTCCCGCGCTTATCATTGCCACTTCGGCTGGTATCCTGGTCACCAAGTCTTCGAACTCGTCGGGACTGGGAGCCGAAATCACCGGTCAGTTCCTGACAAAGGCACGACCACTCCAGATCGGCTCTGGTCTGCTGGGGCTGCTGTCGATCACCCCCGGCATGCCCATGCTGCCGTTTCTGGTGATGTCGGTGGCACTGTGGTACGTCTCGACGAAAGTCGGAAAAACGACGGGTCAACAGGAACAGTCCGAGCCGGAACGACAGACCGCTCCGATGTCGCCGATGGAAGAACACCTGGCCGAATTCCTGGAAACCGATCGCGCGTGCATCGAGATTGGTCGGCAACTGATTCCACTGGTTGATCCCAAGCGCGACTTGGGTCTGCTGCAACGCATTGCCACGGTCCGCAAAGATCTGGCGAAGCGCTGTGGCTTGTGGATTCCATTGGTGCGAGTCCGCGACAATGGACAACTCAACGATCAAGATTATCGAATCATGGTGGGCGGTCAGGAAGTGGGACGCGGCACGCTGAAGCTGCATCACGTCCTGGCGATCGATCCTTCGGGCAACCGTATCCCCTTCGCCGGGGTCGACACCAAGGATCCCGCCTTCGGTCTGCCGGCCAAGTGGATTGCCGAGAACGATCGTTCGCAGGCAGAGCTCGCGGGTTGCACCGTGGTCGATGCGCCTGGTGTGATCACGACCCACTTGCGTGAAGTACTGCGACGTCACGCCGGCGAATTGCTCAGCCGCGAAGATCTGACGAAGCTGATCGACAAGGCTCGCGAAACGTCCGCCGCGGTCATTGATGAACTCATTCCGAACATGCTCTCGATGGGCTCGGTCCATCGCGTGCTGACACTGTTGCTCGAAGAACGGGTGCCGATCACCAACCTGACACGCATCCTGGAGAGTCTGGCTCACAACGCACCCACCACGAAGGATCCCGCCGAACTCGCCGAACGAGCACGCATCTATCTGGCCCGAGCGATCTGCGATCCGTTCGTGGATCAGCAGGGTCGCATCCACGGCATCCTGTTTGAACCGTCGCTGGAACTGGAACTGCGTCGCACGATGCAGGACAAGAAGCTGGCGATCAGTCCCGATGCACTCGAGGCGTTGATCATCAAGCTGGCGAACGTCCTGCGTGATGCGGGTCAGAAAGGCGTGGAAGCGGCGTTGCTCGTCGACTCTCAGCTGCGCCGCCCCGTGCGTCAGTTATTGCAGCGCGGCTTGTCCGACCTGACAGTCATCGCTTTCACCGAAGTCCCGAACGAACTGCTGCTGGAAGCCGCGGCGATCATCAAGCGAGACGAAATCTACGCTCCACGCAACGGCGTGGCGGATG
>CBIHQO010000482.1:0-5609 GCA_966211735.1 uncultured Schlesneria sp. | reverse complement strand
ATCAATGGCCGTTGCCTGCAGTGCCTGGCCGATTCGTCCTGGGGAATCACATTCAAAAAAGGCCGACTTCTTCCCTTCGGCAACATCTTTTGGATCGACGGTCATCAGACGCTGGTAATGCCAATGGTCTGGCTTGCCATCTTCGTCTTCATCGTCTTCGAATCCGCCGTTCAGCAACTTGGGATGCAGCGGATCGGGCTTGATCTGTCGATGCTCTTCAGACTGGCCCGTCATCGGCACGAATAACGTCGAGATCAGTTTCGTATTGTTCAGCTTGCCGTCTTTCTTTTCGAACATGTGAAAGACCTGCTGATAGCGTTCGCCCAGCGGAACCAGCAGTTTGCCCCCTTCTTTCAACTGGTCGATCAACGCTTGCGGCACACTTTCCGGGGAACAGGTGACGATGATCTTGTCGAACGGAGCATGCTCGGGCCAGCCGAGATACCCGTCGCCCACCTTCGTGGTGACGTTCGTGTAGCCCAGCCTTTTCAGACGTTCGGCCGCCTGCTTTCCAAGGGGCTCGACGATCTCGATGGAATAGACTTCTTTACAGAGGTTGGCGAGCACCGCCGCCTGATAGCCACTGCCGGTGCCGATCTCCAGGATCTTGTCGTCCACGTGAGGATCGATGGTCTCGGTCATGTACGCCACGACGAACGGGGGCGAGATCGTCTGTTTATGACCGATCGGCAAGGCCGTATCGACGTAGGCGTCTTTCTTGTCTTTGGGGTCGGTAAATTCATGCCGCGGCACTTGCCGCATGGCATTCAGCACACGGGGATTCGTGATCCCTTCTCGCTCGATGGCCGTTGTGACCATCTTCAGACGCTTGTCTCGATAAGGATCGGTTTTCTGCGCGATGGCGACAGTGACAGCCAGGCTGATGATAATGACGACGCCGGTCGCAATGCGAAGTGAAGTCCGACCTGACATGACCCGAGCTCCGATCCGGTACGAAAATGTGGAATAGCGGCAGTGTACACTCATTGAGGATGGATAGCGCAATAAGCTCCTTCGGAATGAGGAGCCCGCACCAGCTTGGTACTGACCATATCGTTCCACAAGGCGATGCCACCCAGCAACCCGGCGATGTTCGGGACGACGCGAACGTCGGGTGCCATGGCCGCCTGGTCCAACAGGCGTGCGTTCCCGCCTCCCAGGTAAAGGATGTCGAAGTTGAAGGTCCTGCGGATCAGATCGATGGCCTTGTCTAGCCAGGCCAGCCATGCTTCCTGGCCGATTTGCTCAAGCGAGACCTGACCGAGCCATTCTTCGTATGTCTTGTTTTCGGCGAAGGGATGATGAGCCAGCTCCAGGTTCGGGACCAGGATGCCGTCGACGAACAGGGCCGAGCCCATGCCGGTCCCCAGCGTCAGCACCATTTCCAGGCCTTCGCCCAGAATCGCGCCGAATCCCTGAACATCGGCATCGTTCGCGACACGGACGGGCTTATCCAGCTTCTGAGCCAGCACCGTCGAAAAATCAAAACCGCACCAATCCGTAGGCAAGTTCGGCGCGGTGTTGTTAACACCCTGCCGCACAACGCCGGGAAACCCGACAGCGACTCGATCGTACTGATGAGCGGCGGCGAGTCCGATAATTGTTTCGATCACCGCCGAGGGAACAGCCGGCCGCGGCGTGAGGGCGCGGTTGCGTTCCCCGATCGCTTCACCTGATTCATCCAGCACCAGTTCCTTGATGCCGGTCCCGCCCACATCGACCGCCAAAGTTCGCGGCCCCGCGGTTCTAATTACGTCAGTCATTTCTGATCCTTGCCACACAAAATCCCCTGCATCGAGCGGCGGGCATTTTATGAAGGATTCGCGGCTGTGGGCATCCCAATTGGGGTGTTGAGCACGTACTGACCAGAATTTCAGTTTTTGGTCACTACGCGCAAGAGACCGCCTTATCGCCGAAGACTTGCCACGTTCGACGTCATTTGATGTTGTTCGATGACCGGAAGCGTGCTATCAGAACGAGGGCTGCGGAATTTCATCCAATCCCGGAATTCAGAGCAAACCGATGCGTCCTCCACTATTGCTATTCGTCACGGTGACGCTGCTTGCTTCTCGAGTTGTCGTCGCGCAGGACGGATTTGATGAAGCCGCTATTGTTGCAAAGTTGGAACTGCTGGGGGGCAACGTCCAACGAGACTATGAACTGGCTGGGAGTCCCGTCGTTGGAGTTTCGTTCGCAGAAAGCAAGCGTTTCAACGAGAAGTGCCTGCATTTCCTGCACCCCTTCACACACTTGACGACAATTAATCTTCGGGACACCAAAGTCACGAACGTCGGCCTGCGGACGTTAAGCGAACTCAGAAATCTCACCACTTTGAATCTCGGAGGGACTGAGATCACAGATCTTGGCTTCAGAGAATTGACAGAGCTAAAGCACCTGACAACCCTGGACCTGAGCGGCACGCAAATCACGAATGGGGGATTGAGGGATCTTAGCGACCTCAAGAGCCTGACGACCATTCATTTGACGGGGACGCTGGTCACGAATGCAGGCATGAAGTATCTCAATTTATTGCCACACCTGACGACTCTCGGGCTTGGTGGGACAAGTATTGACGAATACGGATTAAAGGTCCTGAGCGAACACAAGAGCCTGACGACACTTACCCTCGGCTTTTCTATCACGGATGACGGCTTGAAGACGTTGAGCAATTTCCAGAATCTCAGCAATCTTGTCCTAGCCGGGCCCAACACAGACGCGGGCCTGAAAGAATTAGGCAAACTCAGAAATCTGACAACGCTGGCGCTCATGCTACCGGCGATCACCAACGACGGTTTGAAAGAGCTATCCGACCTTCAAGCGCTATCGGAACTGCAACTGGTACTGACCGAAAAGATCACGGATGCAGGGCTAACGGAGTTGAGAAACCTTAAGAACCTGACTTCACTCAGTCTACAAGTGACTAAAATCACCGACGCCGGACTGAAAGAACTCGGCGAATTCAAAAATCTAAAATCGCTCAGCATTGGGAACGCCCCCATTACTGCGGCAGGTCTAAGGAACCTGAATCAACTCCAGAATCTGACGACGCTCAATCTCGATGCCACCCCAACGACTGATTCGGGCGTCGCTCAGTTAAGCGGTCTCCGAAACTTGGAATCACTTCATCTCGCCATGACGAAAATCACGGATGCGGGATTGACTGAATTGCGAAATTTCCAAAATCTGACAGCGCTCGATGTCAGCTTCACGGATATTACCGATGAGGGAATCAGCGAGTTAAGCCATCTCAAGCAACTGACATCTCTGAACATTCAGAAGACTCAAGTCACTGATGCCGGGCTGAGCCAGTTGTCCAAATTCACGAATCTGAAGCTGCTCAATCTCACGGGTACCGAGATTACGAATACTGGCTTTGCAACTCTCAAAACATCTCTTCCGAATGTTCAAGTCTTGAGATAGCGAATCGAATTGTCACACCGCTCGGGGAATTCTCTGCCAGCCTGAAGACCCGAGTTCGCCTGAACCTCGCACGTTTCGATTCGGTACCCGGGCGCGATATTTCAAGCTCAGCCCTGAACAGATCGTGTTGCCGCCGCCGAATGTGAGCGATGCACCGAACAGAATAATCCGAGCTTGTCGTTCGTATTGTTCACTTCGACTGACGCTGCTATATAACTTTCGGCGTATACCTATTAGCAGAAACGGAGATTCCTTTGCTCCCGACACCGGTTGTTCCGATCTTCGTCGTCAGCTTGATCAGCACAATTTGGATCGACACGTCGGCGGTGCCCAGTCGGGACGTCAAGCCGCAGCAGGATCGATGGTGCCGAGTCACTTCACTATCGGAATCCGTTGGTCCCTTGGGAACCCGCAAGCATCGTTATCTGGGGCGAGTGACCTCATTAGACGATGGCATGTTGGAACTACGCGATGTCGTGGAGGACGAATGGACCATTCACAGCACCAATTCTTTGATGCCGGTGCCGCCAAAGTTCGCGGCCCTGCGGTTCTGATTACGTCAGCCATTTTCTGATCCTTGCCACACAAAATCCCCACGCGTCGAGCGGTCGGCATTTTATGAAGGAATGGCGATTGTGGGCATCCCAATTGAGAAGATGTTGACGTACTGACCAGAATTTCAGCATTCCGAAGCCGCCGCTCATATTAATTCCCTGCGGGGAAAGTCAGGCCTTGGTGCAGTGGGGTTGAAAGCCCCGGCGAAATTCGGTCAAAATGCCGCCCTCTCACTTCTGGAGGATTTCCGCATGCCGCTCTATCGCCATGGTGACGTTCTGGTCCAAAGCGTGACGTCGGTCCCTGATGAGGCCCGGCGGTTACATCACCTTGTTCTCGCGGAGGGTGAATTGACCGGACATTCGCATCGCATTGCCGAGCGTGATGCGGCCGTTCTGTTCGAATTCGGATCTACTTTGTTTCTGTCGGTGATTGGCGAAACCGCCACACTCGTCCACCAGGAACACGGCCCGATTTCGTTGCCGACCGGAACGTATCGCGTCTGGAAACAGCGCGAATACAGTCCCCGCGAAATTCGCTACGTCCGCGACTGATCCGCTCTCTTCAAATCGGGGCCACGATGAAAGCGACCGAGAAGGCAACCGCTGCGTACAAACTGCTCGCCAGCGGAGATGCTCCCGATGGCATGGTCGTGGAAGGGGTTCTCGACTATTCCGCGAAGTCAGACAATGCGCTGCCGAAGCGATTTCCTCGCAATCTGCAGGCCGATGTCATCGATCTAACTGACCAGCCGATCGAAGTCTTGCCCGAGGGCCTGTCGGCCTACGAGATCAATCTGAGCGGCACGCCGATCCGCGAAATCCCCGCCAGCCTGAAGGCGCGCGTTCGACTCGATCTGTCAGGGTGCGATCATCTGGAAACGCTGCCGGCCGGATTGACGGTTGGCACGCTGACGCTGCGAGGATGCACCGCCCTGCGCAGTCTTCCTGAATTGCTGGATGTCTGGTTCCTGGACCTCAGCGGTTGCTGGGCCTTTGAAAACTGGCCCAAGACCGCGCGAATTCGCAGCGGACAACTGCAGCTTCGCGGTTGCACGGCCGTTCGTAGTGTCCCCCCCTATCTGAAAAGAATTGCCGCGCTGAATGTTTGCGATTGTCCCAATCTTTCGACGTTGCCATCCGATCTGGTTGTCACCGGTTGGGTGGATATCGCTCGTAGCGGCTTGACCGAGGACGCGTTCGCCAGCGCTGGCTTGTCTAAGGTGCAACTGCGCTGGGCGGGCATCAACATCGATCGCCGGATCGGGTTCCATCCCGAGTTGATTTCCATCGACGAAGTCCTGACTGAGCGCAACAGCGAGAAACGACGAGCGATCCTCGATCGCTACGGCTACGGCCGCTTCTTAACAGACGCCGACGCCGAGATCCTCAATGAAGACACCGACCCGGGTGGGCCCAGACAACTGCTGCGAGTGAAGTTGCCCGGCGATGAAGATCTGGTGGCACTCTCCTGTTTTTGCCCGTCGACCGACCGGCAATACATCATTCGCGTCCCGCCCGACACCAGCACCTGCCATGTTGCGGCCGCGTGGATTGCCGGATTCGACGACCCCCAGCAGTACGATCCCATCATCGAAACCTGACCGGTAGGGTGCGTGCAGTCTTCGGAACGCA
>CBIHQO010000481.1:0-5612 GCA_966211735.1 uncultured Schlesneria sp. | reverse complement strand
CAACCACAACGGCGGCAACCTGGCCGGGGTCTATGGTGAGGGACTGTCGGGCGGGATTCATCTGCGTAATTTCGACTTCCTGGACGACGTCAAGAAGATCCAAACCAAGGATGCTCCGTTCCCTTGCCCAATCAAGTCATCCGACTGGCCCGAATTCTGGAAGCATGGCGAATGGAATGAGTTGCGAGCTCGCATCGAAAGCAATCCACCAAAGGTCACGACGTGGATCAATCGCGTTCGCTTCATGGAGTTCACCGACACCGAGAAGCGTCACCCGGATACGGGCAGCATTGCCCTGCAAGTGCATGGCGGTGGAGACTACACGAAGCAGTTCGTTCGCTACCGCAATGTCCGGGTCAAATCGCTAAAGTAGTCCGAGTCCTGCACAGACGCCTGTCGGAATCTTACAGCCATGACTCGATTCCAGTTTTCAGTGCTCGTTCTCTCCATGTTATGGATCGGGTTTGGGGCCAGCTTGTTGGGGGCAGTGCCAATGCTGCCCCCGCGCATGGCCACTCACTTCGATGCGGCGGGCAATCCGAACGGCTGGATGAGTCGATCAGAGCACTTGATCTTCATGGGAGCGTTCGGAATCGGGTTTCCACTCTTCATCGTCGGGATGTGTTGGACGGCGCGCTATCTGCCGCTGTCCGCCATTAATCTTCCTCATCGAGACTACTGGCTGGCGTCGGAGCGGCGGGATGAATCGACCGAGTATCTGTTTCAGCATTCCATCTGGTTGGCCTGCCTGGGAATCGCTTTTATCACAGGCCTGCACTGGACGGTCGTCTTCAGCAACCAACGTCAACCGGTCGGCTTGCCATTGACGTGGGTGTTGTCGGTCATTGGACCGTTTCTGATCGGCGTCGTGGCATGGATCGTCTGCCTTTACCGGCGCTTTCACATGCCGACCGGTCAACCAGCGAATCACATCGCGCCGGCACACTGAAGCCCTGATCGCAGACCTCCACCTGGAAAGCGTCGAGCAATGGCCAAGATCAAGATCGGTCAAATTGGAACGGGGCACGGTCACGCGGCGGGGGCGATGGAGGCCTATCGAAAGTCGGAAGACTTCGAAGTGGTCGGGATCGTCGAGCCGATCGATCGATTGCGGAACGCCGCGCAGAGACAGTCCGCGTACAAAGATGTGCCGTGGATGTCAGCCGAGCAACTGCTGAATGTGCCCGGCTTGCAGGCGGTCGCCATTGAGACCGAACCGCGAGATTTGCTCAAGTACGCGGAAATGACTGTCGACGCCGGGAAGCATGTGCATCTCGACAAGCCGGCTGGAGAATCACTGCTGCAGTTTCGTCGCATCCTCGACACGGCCGCTCGACAGCACCTGTGCCTGCAAATGGGCTACATGTACCGCTACAACCCTGCGGTTGTGCTCATGAAGGACCTATTGCGAAAGGGCTACCTGGGCGAGCCGTTCGAAGTTCATTGCGTGATGAGCAAGGTCGTCGACCCGATCAATCGGGCGCGGCATGGCGAGTATGCGGGTGGCATGATGTTTGAACTGGGCTGTCACCTCATTGATATCGTGCTTGATGTCCTGGGTGCGCCGGAGTCTGTCACGCCTTATCGACAGCATGCGGGCCCTCAGTCGGATACGTTGCAGGACAACATGCTGGCCGTCCTGTCCTATCCGAAGGCTCTCGCGACCGTGAAGTCTTCCGGCTTGGAAGTCGATGGCTCCGCCCGTCGGCATTTTGTGGTCTGTGGAACCGAAGGAACGATCCATATCGAACCATTGGATGCGCCGAAGTCGGTACGTCTGGCCTTGTCAAAAGACCGCGGAATGTACCGCAAGGGATCCCAAGGCGTGCCTGTTGCGTCGTATGAACGCTACGTCGGCGATGCGGCCGATTTCGCCAAGGTCATTCGCGGCGAAAAGATGTTCGACTGGTCTCCGATGCATGATCTGGCCGTGCAGGAGACGGTCCTGAAGGCGAGTGGATGCCCGACGGACCGGTGATGCGGGGACGGTTGCTCTCTGCCTGGGAGGGCGAGGCTGCTGCCGAGCCGCAGTTGTCGATGGAGTCACAATAACATGCGCGGCTCAGCAGGAGCTTCGCCCTCCCAAACAAGAAGACGCGGCCAAGTCGCGGACTCGAAGTCCGTGGCACCGGATTCACAATCCATCTAACGTAATCCCACGGGCTGCAGCGGGCACTTCGACTCGACGAAGCTTTCTCGCCGGTCGCCGACTTCGAACTCCACCGTCAAGGTCCGACGCCGTGACATGCCGCTCACATCGACGACGGTTCCCAAACCATACCGAGGGTGTCGGACCTGCATGCCGACGGAGAATCCTTGCGGTAGTTCCACCGCATCATTGGTTCCCGCCTGAAGCGCTGCCCCCGTCGTCAGGTTGAGACCTTACAAGCCCGGAATGCCGATCGCTCCTTTGGTCTTTTTCCGCTTCGTACTGAAGTCTGAGGCTGAGGGATATCGTTCGTAGGCGGGCTCAGAGTGATGCACCTCGGACGACTGATCGATCGAGTCATGATCCAGATCGTGGAACTCATTGGAGGTGTCGTCGCCGAACTGGAATTCATCAACGCCGGTATGGTCCTTCCGCGTGACGATCAACTCATGCATGAAATCGCTAGGAATCGTGCTCAGGCTGCGACCGTGCATTTCACGCCGCTGAGTATGGGTGAGCACCAGCTTCTCTTCGGCACGTGTGATCCCGACAAACAGCAGTCGTCGTTCTTCTTCCAATTGCCGAGGATCGTTCTCTCGCAGGGACCGTTCGTGCGGAATGAGGTTTTGCTCGACCCCGATGATATAGACGACCGGGAACTCCAATCCTTTTGCTGCATGTAACGTCATGAGCGTGACCGCTCCACTGGCTTCGTCGAGTGAGTCGATATCTTGTGCGAGGCTGGCGGTTTCCAGAAAACCTGTAAGCGTCGGACCACCTTCTGTCGCGGCCTCTTGCGCGTCGTACAAACGAGCCGCGCTGACCAGTTCTTCGATATTCGAAAGCCGGGCCAACGCCACTTCATCGCGATCATCAGTGAACTGGCTGGCATAGCCTGTGCGTTGCAAAATCGCTCGCAGCAGTCGTTCAATCAAACCGACAGCAGCAGGGCCCTCTTCGGAAAACGCGCCGCCCTCCTCTTGTTCCAGCAGACTCTCCTCTTCCTGTGGAGAATTGCCCGAACCAATCATCAGGTCGGTGAATTCATCGATCAAGCTGGCGAACGCTCGCAGTTGCACCGCCGCTTTCTTCGGTAGATCAGGGACCTGGCCGGGCTGACGAGCGGCGTCAAGCAACGAGGTTCCGGTGCTATCGGCCCAGCGGATCAGTCGCTCCAGCGAACTCTTCCCGATCCCGCGAGTCGGCGTGTTGACCACTCGCAGGAAGGCGATTCGATCCAGCGGGTTCTCGATCAATCGCAGGTAGCTCAGCAGGTCCTTCACTTCCATGCGTTCGAAGAACGCCACGCCGCCTGCGACCTGGAACGGAATCTTCAGTCTCGCGAAAGCCGTTTCAAGAGATCGCGACAGCGAGTTCACTCGATAGAAGACGGCGAAGTCTTTCCATTGTCGCTCGCCCGCTTCGACAAGGGCGCGAATTTCATTCGCGATCCCGGACGCTTCGTCCTGTCCGTCCCGATACAGTCGCATCTCAACCGGCTCGCCACTTGCATTGCCAGTCTGCAACCGCTTCGCCTTGCGATGGAAATTGTTCGCGATCAGGGCATCGGCGGTCTTCAAGATTTCGGGCGTGCTACGGAAGTTGTCCTCCAGGCGAATCAGCGCCACGTCCGGAAAGTCCTGTTCGAATCGCAGGATGTTTTCAATGCGGGCTCCACGCCAGCCGTAGATCGACTGGTCGGGATCGCCCGTGGCGCACAGGTTGGGCTGGATCTGAGAGAGGGCGGCAACGATCTGGTACTGTGCTTTGTTGGTGTCCTGATACTCGTCGACCAGGATGAATCTGTACCGCTCGTCGAGTTCACTGCGCAGCCCATCGTTGTCGTTTAGCAGCAGAGCGACGTGGACCAGCAGATCATCAAAGTCGACCGCGTTCGCTTCCAGCAGCCGCTTTTGATACAGCGGATAGATCTTGGCGACGACCGCTTCGAGATGCGTGCCGATTCCTTCGCCGTAGCGAGCAGCGTAGTTCTCTGGCGTGAGCAGTTCGTTCTTCGCCTGGCTGATGCGATGCAGCAACTTGCCGGGAGGAAAATGACTGGCGTCGAAATCCAAATCGCTCAACACCTGCTTGATCAGTTGTTGTTGATCGCCGGTGTCGAAGATCGAGAAATTGGGTTGCAGGCCAACGGCCGCACCGCGCTCGCGCAGGATGCGGGAACAGAAGCGATGAAACGTGCTGACCCAGATTCGCGAACCGGGTAGCAGCGACTGGACTCGCTCGGCCATTTCTCGAGCGGCTTTGTTGGTAAACGTAATCGCCAGGATTTCCCACGGCCTGACGCCGCGTTCGATCAGTCGGGCAATCCGCCGCGTGATGACGCGAGTCTTGCCGGAACCGGGCCCCGCCAGCACGAGCAAAGGGCCTTCAAAATGTTCCACGGCCGCCCGCTGGGCCGGAGTTAAATCGTCTGCGGGAACGGCCCAGTCATCATCCATCGACACGGTAAGCAGCACTCCATTCAATCGACATTGTCACGGTCGCTGCATTGTAGCAGACAATCCTGCTTGTCGCTCGAAAAGATCACCGCCCCGGGCGATTCAGTTCGACCGTTGCATCGGGTACGCCACTGCCGGAGATGGGTTGTGACAACCGGAAAAAAGTCCGGCAGAATTGTATTGACATCCAATGCATAGCGTCGCAATATATGTCTCGGCTATGCATGTCGGTGAGGAGCCACGGTCAGGAGAAGGTGATCTGAAATGGATGCGATTAAGCCTGAATTGCTTCGCGGCAGCCTGGAGTTGATGGTTCTGTCAACGCTGTCCAGTGGGAAAAAATACGGCTACTTGATTCAGTCGACGCTGTGGGAATCCAGCCGAGAAACGATCGAAATGAAGGCGGGCACACTGTACCCCATCCTGCACAAGCTGGAAAAAGAGGGTTGGGTGAAGTGCCACTGGGAAAGCGACACGGGGCGGCGTCGCAAGTGGTACGAACTGACTGCAACCGGCAAAAAGCAATTGAAAAGCCAGGCGGACGAATGGTGGCGCTACGTCGAGTGTTTACGACTTGTACTCGCCCCGCCTGGTGAACTGTCACCGCAAACGGCTTGAACGCGACATCACTGTTGTTCTCGCCAACGCTTACGATCACGTCTCTTCGTCAATCACATCACATCCACGGCGGAGGCAAATCATGCCAGAACAAGAATTCGAGATTTATCTCACCCTCTTGAGTCGATTGCTGCGGCTCAGCCCGTCGCAGAAGGCGGCCATTTCGGATGAGCTGCGCGATCATCTTGAGCAGCGTCTGGGTGACTTGCTGCAAACGGGTGTCTCGCGAGAAGAAGCGATCAGGATTGCGATGGAGGAGTTCGGTGATGTCACCGGGTTAGCGCTCGATTTCACGCGAGTGTCGCGGACCCCGATGAAAAAGATCGTGGTTCGATCGACGATCGCGGCATCGATCGCAGCGGCGGGGATCGTCTTCTGGGTCTCTC
>CBIHQO010000480.1:0-5614 GCA_966211735.1 uncultured Schlesneria sp. | reverse complement strand
AGGCAGTGGCGAAAAGAAAATACTTCTTTCGCTGAATCGCCGCGATAGAATGGGATCGTCCGTCTTGACTCCCTCGGTACGGGCCTGTCTACAACTCGGAAAGCTTCCCAATGTCTCGTGCCTTTCGCCAGATGCTGATCCTGGCTTCGTTGATGATTGCCATTGGTTCGCCGTTTGTCTCCACGAGTGTTCGCGCTCAGGGCAACAACGGAGGGAATAACAATGGTGGAAACAACCAGAACAATGCTGGGGGAATCAAGATTGATGCCGCGGGCGTTGTCAGCGTAGTGATCGCGACTGACTCCACGGGGACTCTCGATAAGAAACGGCGAGAACTGGTTGCCAAGAAGTCCTTGAACGCTGACATCAATCAAACTAGTGAGATGCGTTATCTATCGCTGGTCGAATGGGAGCGGCAGATCGAGAAGCATCTGACGGAACAGTCGCCGATTCCAGACGAGGTTTTCTTTCTGGCCGGATTGCAGCAGATCACGGATGTTTTCGTACTGCCCGATACGAAAGATCTCGTGATCGCCGGCCCTGCCGAGGGGTTCGCCCCCGATGCCGTGGGACGCATGATCGGTGTGAACAGCGGGCGGCCGACGCTGAGGCTCGATGATTTTGTGGTGGCGTTGCGGACACTTCGCCATACACGCAATATCGGTTGCTCCATCGATCCCGTGCCCGAGCGACTGGCGGAACTGCAGAAATTCATCAAACAAGGCGGCGCTGCTACTGCCGATGTCGTCGAGGCACGCTTCAAGAAAATGGATGAAATCTTGGGAATGCAGACCGTGCGAGTGGATGGCGTGTCCTCTGACACCCATTTCGCGGTGGCACTGGTTGAAGCGGACTATCGCATGAAACGCATCGCCATGGGTCACGAGAACCCTGGCGTTAAAGGGCTGAGAAGTCATCTCGCGATGCTGGGAGCGAATGGCAACACAATGCAACGCTGGTGGTTTGTTCCGCTCTACGATGGGATCTACCGCAGTGCAGATGGCCTCTCGTTTCGGTTCGCCGGTCAGCGGTTGCAACTGCTGGCGGAAGAAGAGATTGCTGATGCTCAGGGCAATCGATCGGGCGCGGCGACGACGCGAATTTCCACCAAAGCTTTCGCGAAGCAGTTCACCGAGAAATTTCCGGAACTGGCTGCCAAGTCACCAATCTTTGGAGAACTGCAGAATCTGACCGATTGGGCCGTGTTCGTCGCACTCCTTCAAAAGGAGCGGCTTGCCGACAAAGTCGACTGGAAGATGGCGACACTGCTGGATGAACAACGTCTAGGCGTCCCGACCTTTAATGCTCCTAAACAGGTTCCCTCATCGGTGAACTATAAAAAAGCAGGCAGCATGATCGTTGGTCTTGTTGGTGGAGGTGTGTCGATTCACCCCAATCAAACTCTCAACAAGTCGATCATGCCAGCGACGGATGCTCAGCGCTTGGAATCTGATCGACGAACAGCAGCGTCTACGGAACGCAGCGAAAATCATCGCTGGTGGTGGGACGCGGATAAGAAAGTCGCGACTTCCAAGTAGCGATTAATGCAGGTTCGCGACCTGACCCCGACCAGCGAGAAGTTGTCTCGCGCATCTGTCCAAGGTCTTGATTCTTGCTGAGAAGAATCTTCGCCCCCCACGCTGACCTGGTTGGTATTTCCTGCCTCGTCGGCGTTTTTCGCAGCATTTGCCGACCCGCGCGCGACCGCGTACACTCATGGCTTGAATACACCCTGAGAAAGGCTTCGATATGTCCGCCGCATCGCCACACGTTATCAATGTCACCATGGCCACGTTTCAGAACGATGTGGTCCAGAAATCGATGGAAACGCTGGTCGTCATCGACTTCTGGGCTCCCTGGTGCGCTCCCTGCCTCCAACTGGCACCGGTTCTTGAAAAGCTGGCAGCGGAATATGGCGGCAAATTTATCCTCGCCAAGATCAATACCGACGAAGAGTCTCAGATTGCGCAGGCCTTCGGCATCCAGTCGCTGCCAACGGTCTTCGGGCTGTACCAGGGTCAACCGGTCGATCAGTTCGTCGGAATATTGACCGAAGAGCAGATTCGTCAGTGGCTGGCTCCGATGCTTCCGTCACGAGCGCAGGAATTGGCGAAAGAGGCTGCGACACTCGTCGAGAGCGATCCGAAATTGGCCGAGTCCAAGTATCGTGAAGCTTTGGAACTGGAACCCAAAGAAGACTCGTTACGAATCTGCCTGGCGAACGTCCTGCTAAAGCAAAACCGACTGGAAGAGAGTGGCTCGATTATCGAGACGCTGGCGGCACGCGGTTTTCTCGAACCCGACGCCGAGCGGATCAAGTCGGAGTTGGAAGTTCGCCTGGCCGCTGCCGAGAGTGGCGGAGTCGATGAGGCTCGCAAGGCAGCCGACGCAGATCCTGCCAACTTGATCCTGCGCGTTCGATTGGCAGATGCGTATGCGGCCGTGTCGCAACATCGCAAGGCTTTGGAGACCTGTCTGGAGATTGTCAAACAGGACTACGGCGAAGCCCGCAATGAAGCCAAAGCGACGATGGTGAAAATCTTCGACATGCTGGGGCCTGCTTCGGAACTGACTGGCGAATTCCGACGGCAACTGGCCACTGCGTTGTACTGAAAATAGTGCAGAAGAAGCGACGAACTGTAAGCAGTCGGAGATCGAATTGAACGCGATCGACGTTGCTTCAATAGAACTAGGGAACCAACGGCGGAGGCGACGTGAGAATCCAAAAGATCCACCTTGGGAACTTCAAGAAGTTCTCACAGCAAACCTTCGATTTGCACCCGCAATTTACTCTTTTGGTGGGTGACAATGGTTCCGGTAAGACGACTGTACTCGATGCGCTTGCGGTTGCGCTGGGTGTCTGGCTTCTCGATGTTCCGGATTCTGATATCACCAATAGCCAACGTCCGATTTTTCAATCTGAGATTAGACTAGAGGCTCGTAACGACGGTGATCGCACGTTATTTCGAGAAGCCTGGAATGGGGTTTCCGTTACCGCCGAAGGTGTGATCAACGACCAAGCGGTGAGTTGGACTCGCGAAATCGTGATGATGAAGTCGAAAACCCGTAACACGCAATCGAAGGTTGTTCGCGAACTTATTCTTTCGCTGTATGAACGATCTCAATATGAGCATGTGCTCCTTCCTGTGATTGCCTACTACGGGGCGGGACGCGCGTGGTTACCACATCGCGAGCGATCCAAAAATGCATCCTCAGCACGAACGGTCGCACGCCGTTGGGCGGCGTTTTACGATTGTTTAAACGAACGAATCAGGATTGCGGATTTGGTTCAGTGGTTTTGGGACGAAACGACCGAAGCGGGAAATAGGCAGGGACGTTTTCGGCCGGGCTTCGAAGTCGTTCGGAATGCGATCCTGAAATGCATACCCGGCGCAGACAATGTCACCTTTGATGTGGATCGCAAAGACATCATTCTTTCCATCGATGGAAACTCTCAGCCATTCGCCAATTTGAGTGCAGGGCAAAAAATGATGCTCGCGCTCGTCGCCGATATTGCGATTAAAGCCGTCACGCAGAACAACTTTCTGGTGCCACCAGACGAACTAAACAAAGAGGATTCCCCTTTACCGCGCGTGCTCGCACAAACTCCTGGTGTCGTTCTCATTGACGAACTGGATGTTCACCTCCATCCCCGTTGGCAGCGACGAGTGGTCAGTGACTTGAAGATGACGTTTCCTCAAATTCAGTTTGTTTGTACGTCGCATTCTCCACAGGTCATCGGACAGGTACGGCCTGACGAAATCCGATTGTTGGATAGCCCCCTAGTTGGATCGCTCCCTGCCCATTCATTTGGGTTGGATTCCAATGCCGTCCTCGAAGAGGTGCAACATGCCGACGCACAAGATGTTTCCACACGACATTTGATTCAGCAAATCGACCAAGGATTGGATCTCGGCGATCTCGACACAGCGCGGAGGGGGCTTGAAAAACTTCGACAAATCCAAAATGGAAGTACGCGCGATACAGTGAGCGTCGAAGCTATGATCAACAATCTGGAGGCTTTGTCGCATGAGGTGGATTAGCGGCCAGGCCGAGCCCACGGCGCTAACCGAATGGAGACTTGGAACGCCTGGGCTTGGGTATAGTGCGATGTCGAGCGAACTGCGATCGGTTGTCAAAGCGGCGCTGATTAACGAGCAGCGCTCGTTGTGTGCCTATACCGGTCTCCGTATCGATGAGAATTCTGCACATCTCGAGCATCTGCTACCTCAAAAACATTGCACACTTGGCGAGGATATCGCGTTTAGCAATTTGGTGGCGTGCTATCCAGCGCCTTCCCACTATGCACCTTTTGGGGCCGTGAAAAAGGGTGACTGGCCATCAATGGGCGAGCGGCAACTTTTTGTTTCTCCTCGATCGGAAGGTTGCGAGGCGAGATATTCGTTTGACTTGAAGGGAAGCATCAGGGCGGCTAATGAGCAAGACGAATCGGCCAGAACAACCATAGGAAAACTGGGGCTTGATCATCGCGACTTGCAGCGACTTCGCAAGGAGGCGATTGATGCGACACTTCAACTTCGTGGGAAGGGCCCAGCTTCACTCGATCAGAAATCTGCCAGGAAAAGGCTTCTCCAACTCGAACGGGCGGAACAAGAAACTGGAAAGCTGGAGCAGTTTTCCTTTGTACTCAAACAGGCTATCCAGCGTCATTTAGATCGACTGCAAGCTATTGCTAATTCACGCAGTGCCCATCGAAGATCGAATGGCTAAATCGTTCGGGCTTCAGTGGCTCATTGCTGGGATGTGAGCATCAGAAAACCATTAGTCCCACCAGAAGTACCAATAGTTCGAACCCACGAGCCCCGCGGCCAGAGCGGCAATCGAGCCAGTCCCCTGCTCCACGATGTCATAGCAGTAAATGTGCTGTTCGCGAGCGAGCTTTAACGCCGACTCGCGGTCTTGAGGTGGTCGAGATACGATGCACTGGACGACGGAACCGGTGATGCTGACGACTTCGGCACCCCATTGCTGCTGCCAATAGCGATGCAGTGCACAGTGCTCCGCGGCAAACGGGCAATCATTCCAGCCACCCCAGCCGAGATGGGCGAATGCCTGCCAGGAGGCATCGAGCGGCAGCAACCCGATCAGCACCTCCGTGTGAGGCTTTCGACTGAGGATGTCCACGTGGGTAATGATCCCCATTTCGTCGAAGGTTTCGGTGGGCCATTCGCCGTCTTCTGACTGCAACAAGTCGGCATGCTCGTCGGCTTTGTTGGCCAGCCACCGTGCCACGTTGATTCCCAGGCTCTGCTTGATCAACGCTTTTGGATCGAGCTCATCTGATTCAAATTCAGTCGCCGTCTCGAAATCGTCGGCATCACCGAACAGGATCGGGTAGAGCCCGGTTTTCGCGGTTTCTTCGCGAAGGCGATTGAGCTCCATCAGTGCATGCGCGCCTGCCACAGTCAGTGTTTCCATCGCCTCACTCCATTCGAATTGGTGGGATACCGCAAGCTCGTACCAGCTAATCATTCACGTCAGCTGATTTCGACCGCAATCGTCGGCGAACACAAACGGCAATTGATCCAGCGAGCCATGGAGCGACCCATCCCAGAAGGAACGTCGGAACAAGGATCGGCATTTCAGGTACCCA
>CBIHQO010000479.1:0-5646 GCA_966211735.1 uncultured Schlesneria sp. | reverse complement strand
CACCGAGAACTCGCCCGATACCGAGTATCGTCATGCCATCGGCGGCGAGAACCACGTCACCTTCAGTGATTCCGACAACGAACTGTGCAAGCTGGGAACTGTCCTTGCCGATGGCTGTTGGATGGTTCGGATGAACCTCTGCGAGTTGTTGTTTTAACTTGCCAATACTTTCTTTCTTTCCATCGACCCAGGAGATATCTCCGAGCTTTGACCAGCCGACCGCTATGCAACTTCGGTCACGCATCATCTGCCAAAAGCTCGCTCCAGTTTTTCCGGATGTGGTTCCAATCCGCCAATACCGATGAAATCGGCCCTGAATCGCATTCATTGTAGCGGTGAAGTGGTTGATTGAGAGGCCCACCTCTTTGGCAGCAGCAATGAACCGACCAGCGCAGAGATATCTGCCGTCTCCTTCTGGCGGCAGTTGCAAGAGCTTCAGTAGATGGAACCGTTGCAAGTCAGGGCTGTGGTAGTCATCGAGTTTTTTTGGAAACAGTAGGCTGAAGTATTTGTGCCCGAAGGCCAACCGGCTCACATCCGGGGCCAATTCGTCCATCTGATCTTGTAGCAGAGCGTAATCATCATCGGTTGCGCTTTCTGGAAGCCCATCCAGAAGTTCGATGCCCTTTAGAAGCTGGTCACGATGTTTGCGAGCAATGTCGATGGCTTCGTCTATCGTGATGTCTTGCGGTTGGTTCCCTTTTTCACCGCCTGCCTGCCAATTACCAGTCTCTTTACGTTTAAAGACACGAAACTTGAGTGCGCTACCTCCAGCGATGCTTCCGAAACTTCGAGAATCGAATTCGTCGTCGTTTTTAAATTCGAGCCAGTAAACAAGGCTGTCCTTGTTGCTGAGGTCGTGCATCAGTGTCAGAAGCGACTCGCCATCGAGTCCAGCCAATACCGTAGGCCCGAAATGCTCACGGAAAAGGGCATATTGTTTGTCGAGTTGTTGCTCCGTGGGCAGTTTTCCGTCGTTCACAAGTTGCTGATGGCGAGTGACGACTTCCTCTCGCTTTGCATCTGTCAGCATTGGGGTATGGATGTCCCGTGCTACTCGTTTGACCTCACTAAGTGTTTGACCGTCAGCCCGCTTCCATGAAGTCCACCCGTTGGCAGTCCTGCCCAGCACTGCAGCAGCGGCTCCGCTGGGCGACTTGAACAGATGGTCCTGGGTGAAGCGCAGCTGCCCACCATGTTCTTCGAGTACTCCTTCGGTGATGAGCCGTTGGTGGACCGAACTTACACTCTTTCCCGAAGGTGCAATTTCTCGTCTGGCCAGCGAGCCTGCGCTGACGAGGAATCCATTGTCCGTGAAGACGCCTTTGGCATTGGCATCCGGCCCCTTCAGTTCGTATTCTTCGATGATCGTCACGCCCAAACCTATCTCTCTGTGCTTTTATTTTTGTACACCGTAATTGACGTTTTCGTTTGCAGACTGCGCCGAACTGCCATTGCACACCACGAACCGTGGCTTTCCCCGCCGAACGATTGGGTCATCGGATAAAACCGTCAAACTCCGTGATCCCCGAGTTAGCGCAACATAGAGGCTTTCCGCTTCGCCGTGGTCAGCGGCGTCAATCACAACGGCATGGTCAAATTCCAATCCCTTCACGAGCAACGGCGTTCCAAGTGCCGCTCGGTCCACTTTACTACCAATGTGTCGAAGACGGTTGCGAATGTTCCATGCCGTCTGCCGGAGCGACGATGATGGGCTAGCTTGATGCTCTCGTATCGTTCGCTTCATTTCTCTCCAAAGCTCATCCCTTGCTCTCACGAGTCGGTGATCTACGTCGATCAGAGCTGCCAGCAGATCGAGTACGCAATTCAGAGAAAGTGAATCTCGAACTGCTTCGGCTGCTTGAAGAACACGCTTGTAGTCTGTTCGCCGAGGCTTAGCCTGAGCACCCTGCGCAAGTCGCCTTCCAAAATCCTTCACTGCGGTAGGAAATCCTGCGACGCAGAGTTCCGCAAATGCAAATACTTGCTGAACTCGCTCGATCCCGGTGGAAGCCTCTATACGATCTGACCACTTGAGCAATTCGTCACACTCGACCGTCTCCATCGACCGGTATCGTCCTCTTAAATACCGTGCGAGACGATGACATTCATTCCCCCATTTTCTAAGCCCCACTTGCGTTTCGCCTGTTTTCGCCTTTACTCCGAAGCACGCCTTCAGCCGGTCTTGTTCCTTTTGCGCCGTGGTCAAATGCAATACGAGTGGAGCTTGTTGCAGGTTAATTTCTTCACCTGCGATTAGACGGCGACGGACGTCCAGCAGCCAAGTGCCAAGTGCTTCATTGCGGTTTCTCCAGCGATGGGGCTGAGACAATTCCGCTACCGTCGTAAAGTGCTTCTCTACTTCGTGCCATCCATAGAAGTCCTCTTGATCGAGCAATGCGAAGATTGCTTGGAGTGGATCACCAACGATTCGCACGGGCATGATCTCGCCAAGGGCGAGGATCATTTGATGTTGGCCGAGCGAACAATCTTGGTATTCGTCAACGAATATGCCGCTGTAGGAAGCTAACAGAACTTGGTGTATCGCCTTGCGCTGAAACACTTGGTGTGAGGCGACTCGAAGCTTCTTCCAATCATCTCCATTCGGAATTAGCGTCGTCCAACCCGAGAGAGTTGGGAACGACGAAGCGTATCGCAACGCCAGTCCGTCTATGGTAATGACAGAATACTTTGCTGACGGTACGCCTTGTCGCTCCAAGTGACCCCGAATTGCTCTTACTCCTGCGTGGGTATGCGTGAGCACAAGCTGTCTGCCTCGTGAACATGATACTGCTTCCGCCAGGAGATAAGTTTTTCCGCAGCCAGCCGGAGCAATGACAAGGCCCCGATGCGATGCAGCGAGAGCAATTGCTTCTTCACTCGGCATAGACCCACTGCTCCAAGACCGACAGCGTCTTCGCAAGAGGTGAAGATGCAATCTCAGTTAGATTGCGAGCGATCACGCCTCCAAGCATTTCACCAGTCGTAATATCTTTGAACCATTCTCCGCCCTTTGCCTTGGCCGCTTTTCCAATGGCTCGCCGCACTTCCCCTTCCGAGATGCCACTGGCGATCAAGGTGTCGATTTGCAAATTCCCATTAGGGATTGCATTCACAAGCTGCTTTTTGAGTGATTCTCGAACCGTAGCCTCGGTATATCGTTCTACTGCAATCGACAGAAACTCTCGTAGAGCGGTAATGGGAATGTCGGCGCAGACTCTCTCCTCCGTTGACATTGCTCCCGGCCACAACAATGCAACGATCCCTTGCTTCTCCATTTCATCAGCGCTTATGGAGAGCGGCTCGTCTGAGTCACCGATGAAGCAAACGTCGTATCCAAGTCGCCGGAACTCCAAGGCAATTGGCGGGCCGCTGGATCGGCCTCCTCCATTGATAGGGACGACGCCGCAAGTTGCGAATGAGCTGCCTTCGTGCAACTTCTCCCAATGGTCGTCAAGACCTCGAAGCATGGCTTCCTCTGTCTTGCCTTCGCACACGACTATCTTTCGGGCTAAAAACGCATGGGAATATGTTCGAGCAATGGGTTGAAGGGCCTCGACTTTAGAACCATGAACGTGGGTCACTGATGTGACGCCATTCCTACAGCGAACAAACCTCAACGACTTCACATCGAGAGACATTATTGGCGTCGGGCTGTGCGTAGTCGCAATCACCTGTCCTTTGGCGACCGGGTGTTCGTTGGGCTTTTCGGGGGGAAGTCGATCTTCACACAAGCGTTTGATTAAGCGACGAATGCGATGGGGTTCCAGTCCATGCTCAATTTCGTCGATCAAAAGGATCGAGTCGGCTCCCAAACCCTCATGCTGAATTGCAAGTCCCGTCAGCCTTCTCGAACCCAATCCCGTTGCTCGAACTGGTACACGAGCAGAATCGTGTAGAGACAACGCACCAGTTCCAAACCCTTGCGAACGAGTGTCTAGCCCCACCGACAAGTCGGGCAATTGCACGCCGAATCGTTTGGCAGCGGTTTTCGCACGAGTTGCCGCACTTGCAAGTTCCTTCTGCGAGTTACTGAAAATCGCTTCATTGGCTGCACGATTCACGAGTGCCAACATTGAGTTAGCATCAGCAGAATTATCGGTGATGCGTGCAAGCGCCGATCCTCTGCTCCAGGTGAGATGACGTTCCACGTCGTTTCCGAGACGTGCCATGCAAAAGCGTTCCCGATCACGCCAAGAGAGTAGCTTGGCCTCAGTTACGGCATCTTTGACGAGTTCCCAATGCGGTTCGAGATCGTCGCAAACTCGAAGACGTAAGGTGACGACCGGTTCCCAGCCATCGTCGGGATCGTCATTGAACGGCTTGAATGGCTTGTAACCCCGAAGAAAGAGTCCGCAGCGATCTTCGGACAAAAGGTCATCCGTCAATCGCCCTAGCGTAACTTGAATGCGAATTGGGGATGTTGTGTCGGCCTTGTAGAAGTCTGCATCGCTGAATGGGATATTCCAACGAGGCAATAGTGCAAGTTCGATGGCGTCGAGTATCGTGGTCTTGGTTGCATCCCCTGGGCCGATTAGACAAATCAACCAACCGTCAACGTGCCAATCAAGAGATTTGATCCCTCGGAAGTTGTCGATTGCAATGTGTTTAATGTGCATCACACGCCCCAAGAGCACGAACTATTCTTCGTGCGACGGATTGTCGCACCATTTCGGGCCGTTACGTTCGCCACTTAATATCTGACATCATATCCACACCTTCGTCCTCATGGACATCGGCGACCGGAGCGACGCCGTGGATGTTTTGAGTGAGGTCTTTCATTAAGAAGCCAACAACTGGTTGCCCGCAAGTGTTCGCTGATTCGTACGGCCATAAGCTTCAGGGCACAGTCTTGCAGGTTCACGATTGTTCAAGTTAGTCATTGAGGCGGGCTACATATTGCCCGGCATCGATTAGCAAGAATTGGAGTCTATCCGGTGAACCGGCGAAGTTCACTCCACGCTTAGTCTGGCAATAGGCACATCGGGCCAAAAAGAACGACGGCGAGTCCCCAAGTGGAGAACTCGACGTCATCGAAGTTTGTCAATTTGCGTCCATCGCTTCCAGAAAAGCAACACGAGCGCTCTGGGCCGGTGAGCCTCCGACCGCCGTGGGGTTCCTCTTGTGGAACTCCTCGGCCTCGTAGTACGCCGCCTGAGCCTTGGCAACTGCCTCTTTGAAGCGGTTGGTTGCCGTCAACGCTGTGGCTGCATTCTGAGGATTATGGAATACTTCATCGAGCCAATGGGGAGCCATCATGAAAATCATCTCCTTATAATAGAAATCGAACTTGGACTGCCGCTACTTTGCGGAAGCTCGTCGGGCGGCCAGATCAGCGACATTCGGGAAGGCTGAGAAGATTATCTGGCTGCTCTCCATCATTCTCAGTCTTCAAATACTTGTGACCGAACCTGCTCGTGGCCACGAGCACATTGACGGTTCGACCACCCTGGCTGACATAGAACAACCATTTGGAACTCTCGATTCCCGCAATGGCGTCCTCCTGCGTCAACTTCCACGCAGTACCGTCCCCGTTGCGGCCACCAATTTGCGTGATGCGTTCATGGGGATTTGTGCGATTGCTCTTGTTGATGCAGAGAACTTCGTGGCGACTTGGCATTAGATCTCCCTTTGTCATGATAGTGG
>CBIHQO010000478.1:0-5649 GCA_966211735.1 uncultured Schlesneria sp. | reverse complement strand
CACCAACCTTCGCCCGCTTTTTAAGCACCGCAAAACAAGCAGCGAATAGCCAGGCCAGATATTGCCTCTACGACAATCTCCTAAACGACTTACAACTCGCGAAGCAATCCGCCAACAAATCACCCAGCCTGTGGCAACTGCAGCCAAATACCCTCATAACGACCTGAACGAAAATTCCAGCGGCAACGATTTGCACTAGATTTCATAGAAGGAATGATGTTATCCTTCTGACTACGTCGTCTGGTTGATAACACTGTTCGCATGGTGTTCATTTGGTGATGAGCTGCTGATCGGATCAGCAAGTCAATCTTCAGATCGTCGCGATTGATGGCTGCGTGCAATAAACAGGGATGCTTGTAGGACCATGAAAGGGGTGGCCGCATGCTGGTACTTTCTCGGAAACCTGGTGAGAAGATTTTGATTGGCGAGGATGTCACGGTCACGATCGTTCGCATTGGGCCGAACACCGTACGCATCGGTATCGAAGCTCCTCGCACGATGAATATCGTTCGCGAAGAGTTATGCGAACCTGCGGGACACTGTGAACGAGTCATTGAAGTCCATACGGACGAAGAGTTGGCATAACCACTCCTTCGAACCGCGATACGAATTTCAACGGCGACGCTAGCCATAGCGTCGCCGTTTCTTTTTTGAACCCTTTAATTCAGTGAACACCCAGCCCGAACATTGAGGCGGCGATTCTTGATGGGTTACAATCCCGGTTCCGTTTGACAGATCGATGTTCGCACCGGGAACCTGCCATGCTTCAACTGACTGGTCGCGGAACTGCTCACACCTGCGACGGGATGACCCGTCGCGATTTTCTTCAAATCGGCTCCTTGGGAGCTGCGGGCCTGACGATGGCCGACTTGGCCGCAATAGAAGCACGCGCCGCCGGCAACAAGCCAGGCAAAGATGACCGCTCAGTGATCATGATCTTCAACCTCGGCGCTCCCAGCCAGCTCGATACGTGGGATCCGAAGCCAGAAGCGCCACGGGAGATTCGCGGGCCATTTCGGCCTATCGCCACCAAGTCACCAGAAATCCAGATCAGCGAGATCTTCCCGAAGCACGCCGAACTGGCGAATCACATCTCGTTCGTCCGAAGCTGCAATCACAACGCTCCTGCGGTCCATGATGCGGGATGGCAGATGATGCAGACAGGACGGTTCTTCACTGGCGGATTGAATACGCCTCACGCGGGAAGTGTCGCTGCGTACCTGCTGGGGCGAAAGTCCGACCTGCCTCCATTTGTGGTTCTGCCCGAGTTGATGGGTTCCGGAGGTGGCAATTTACCCAATGGTCAGGCGGGTGGGTTCCTGGGAAAGGCGATGGATCCATTTTCTTTGAACGCCGATCCATCGAAGCCCGACTTCGTCGTTCCGGACTTGCTGCCACCGAAGCAGATCGGCGAAGCGAGGTTGAACCGACGCCGCAAGCTGCGCGATGTCGTTGACGAGACTGTCTCTGGCTTCGAGCAATCAGAAAATGCCCAACTCCTTGATAGCAGTTTCCAATCGGCGTTCCGGATCATCACCAGCCCCCAGGCACGCGAAGCATTTGACCTGAGCAAAGAGCCAATTACGGTTCGCGAGCGCTATGGAATGAACCGCTTTGGCCAGTGCTGCCTGCTCTCCCGGCGACTCGTCGAAGCAGGGGTTCGATTCGTGACTATCAACACTTTCTTGACGGTCTTCAATGAAGTCACCTGGGACATCCACGGAACCGCCCCATTCACGTCGATCGAGGGCATGAAAAACATCGTCGCCCCCATGTACGATCAGGGATACAGCGCACTGATCGAAGATCTGGTTCAGCGTGGCCTATTGGACAATACACTTGTCTGCAATCTCTCCGAATTCGGACGAACTCCGCGAGTGAACCCCGCTGGAGGTCGCGACCACTGGCCGCAATGCTGGTCCGTCTATTTTGCGGGCGGAGGAGTGAAGGGCGGCCGAGTGATCGGTCGAAGCGATCCGATCGGCGGCTATCCAGCCGAACGGCCCGTCACACCACCCGAAATCATTGCCACGATCTATCACAGCCTGGGTTTCGATGTCGAAGACACGTTGCCGGGTCCGGCCGGAAGACCATTCCCACTCACAGATTCGGGGATGAAGCCGATCATGGAGCTATTTGCTTAGCACACTAAGGCGATTCCACGAACTATTGCCCGACGGACATCTGGCTGGAAGTCTCATGAAACCACTCCTCCGATTCGCAATGCTGTCTCTGATGCTGTCCGCGAGCAGTCAACTATCTGCCTCCGAAGGCCTGAACGTACTTCCCACAAATGTGCATCTGACGGGGCCCGAATCTCGACAAGCATTGATCGCCGAATCGACCGAGAACGGTTACGCGACGGGGCAGGTTCGTGATGTCAAGTTTTCATCGGATAACGAAAGCGTCGCCAAGATAGTCGACAGCGAGATTATCCCCACCGGAAATGGAGTCGCGACGATCACTGTCACTAGCGGCAGTCGAACAGCGAGCACGAAAGTTACAGTCGACAAGTTCGATATTGCTCATCAATGGACATTTCGCAATCACGTGCAATCCGTACTGTCCAAAACGGGATGCAATTCGGGCGCGTGCCACGGCGCTGCTGCCGGGAAGAACGGATTTAAACTGTCACTTCGCGGATACGATCCCGAGGCGGATTTTTTCTCGATCACTCGGCAGGCGCGCGGACGAAGGGTGGTTCCAGACGATCCGGGACGCAGCCTGATTCTGACGAAGCCGACCGGGATGATTCCCCATAAGGGAGGCGTCCGTTTTGCGGAAGATTCCCACGAGTTTCATGTGATCACGGAATGGCTGGCTCAAGGACAACAGGGCCCTGCGGCAAATGATGCCAAGATTTCTCATCTCACGATTCTGCCTGAAAATGTCCGGCTCGTTCCTGGCACAGAGCAGCAACTGATTGTGCAGGCCCATTTCACGGATGGCCATACTGAAGATGTGACTCGCTGGGCGAAATACACATCGACCAATCACACGGTTTGCCAAGTCAACGAAATCGGGGCCATCAAGGTCACGGGTAGTGGAGAAGGAGCGGTCGTTGCGTGGTATCTAGCTCAAAACGCCACCGCCACAATCACGGTCCCCTACATCCAACAGGTTCGTACGGAGGCATTCACCGAAGCACCTCAAGCCAATTTCATTGACGAGTTCGTCCTGAAAAAGCTCATGGCTCTCAATATTCCGCCTTCAGGAAGGTCCGATGACAGCGAATTCGTGCGGCGTATTTATCTCGACACGATCGGCATGCTGCCGACAATCGACGAGGCGCGGGCATTCCTGGAAGACGCCGATCCGGAAAAACGCTCGAAACTGATCGAGCAACTGCTCGCACGACCTGAGTTTGTGGATTACTGGGCGTACCAATGGTCAGATTTATTGCTCCTGACAGGGAATCGCCTGCGACCGCAAGCGGTCAAGTCTTACTACCAATGGATTCGGGAGCGGATAGCGAACAATGTGCCGTGGGACGAATTTGCCCGAGGTGTCATGCTGGCCAAGGGGAGCACGTTTGACAACGGCGCGGCGAACTTCTATGCCCTGCACCAGGATCCGCAAGACATGGTGGAAACGACGTCGATGGCATTTCTCGGCATGTCGATCCAATGCGCGCATTGTCATGACCACCCCAATGAGAAATGGACCAACGATGATTACTACGGGATGGTCAGCCTGTTTGCTCGCGTTCGAGGCAAAGGCTGGGGAGGCGATTTTCGTGGCGGCGATGGAAATCGAGTAATCTTCATAGACGATCAGGGCGAAGTGCTTCAGCCGCGCACTGGTAAACCGCAACCGCCCAAGCCACTGGATGGTGATCCTATTGCATTTGACGGCTCCGAGGATCGTCGCGAACACCTGGCCCGCTGGCTGACATCTCCACAGAACCCTTACTTCGCCAAAGCCATCGTCAACCGCGTCTGGGCTAACTATATGGGAAAAGGATTAGTCGAGAGTATCGATGACATTCGCCAAACGAATCCCGCCAGCAATGAGAAACTGTTCGCCCGCTTGGCCGATCAACTCGTCGAGAACAAGTACGATCTGAAATGGCTAATGCGAACCATCCTGCAGTCAGAGGCTTATCAGCGATCACATCAAACAACGACAGAGAACGTCGGCGATCAGCGATTTTATGCTCACGCGTATCCACGACGGCTGAAGGCGGAAGTCCTGTTGGATGCCATCTCGCAAGTAACCGCAAGTCCCACTTCCTTCAAAGACCAGCCTGCGGGCACGCGCGCCCTGCAGTTGCCCGACTAGAGTATTACTTCTTATTTTCTTGATGCATTCGGTCGTCCAGAGCGATTGCTGACATGCACCTGCGAACGCTCTGATGAACCAAGCATGACTCAAGTGCTGCATCTGACGAATGGGAAAACGATCCAGGAAAAGATCGAAGCCAAAGAAGGGCGCATCACGCAGCTACTAAGCACGAGCGCATCGTCAGCAGAGATCATTGATACTGCTTACCTGGCTGCACTCTCTCGACATCCCACCGACTTAGAACTATCGCGACTCTCCGCAATCATCGATCAAACCGTCGACTCCGAAAAGCGCCTGGCCGTTGAAGACTTGTTCTGGAGTATTCTGACGTCGAAAGAGTTCTTGTTTCAGCATTAATGTTCGCGTGCAGCTTCGTAACGCATGCCTATGTCAGAGCCATCGCATGTGATGTTCCGGCAAATCTGGCCGAAGGTGGGCAACCTACCCCATCCATTCAAAGCGTTTTTTCGTTGCGATCGCGATAACTTGACAATTTGTCGAAACCGTTAAGGCTTGACTTGCCGATGAATCCTGTGCTTCGGTCGTCTCCCCTCTCATCCTTGCAGCCTACGCAGTATGAGATATGAGAAACCCACCACGATGGCAACGAAGAGAAGTGTCGCGACCAGTTACGTCATCGCGACACCCTCCATGATGCCGAAGTTGCGGAACCAGGACTTTCGACAATCCTTTGTTGAGTAACATTTTCCGCTTGACGCATTTTTTGAAGACATCTAGGATCACTTGCGTGATTGCTGCGGTAACTTAGTTTTGAAGAGATCACTCCACACTAGGAGTGTCGCACTTTTGAGTCGCCTCTGCTTTCGGGTGCCAGAGAGGACGACAGTTCAGGACACCGGTGCCCGATGTTCTTTTCCAAAGGAGCCACGGATATGGCCGCGAAAAAAGAAGTTGCTGCTAAGAAGGTCGAAGCCAAGAAGCCTGCCAAGTCTGCAAAGGCTAAGCCAGCTGCCAAGAAGAAGTAAATTTCATTGAGCGAAAGCTCTTTGATAAACAGGCTGGATCTCACCCATCCAGCCTGTTTTTATTCTTTGGATGAAAATCTAGCGGCCTCGCAATTCAAACAGCGATTGCGTCTTAATCACCGTCAACTGATCCGGAAACGTGTGATAGGCATGCACCACAACACTGTGCCGGCAGACTTCCACCCGGACGAGACTTAGCGGACCTGGACTGAAGCGGTTCGTGCCAGGAAACTCGGCAAAAAGGCTGGCCTTCACCCCATCGGCGACAAGTTCTTCGTGCTGTCGCAGAAAGACCGATAGCGAGAGCTTTTCCAACGTGCAGCTGACGTCGTAGTGCAATCCCGACTCAAAATCGACAGCCTCGGCGTGCGAACCCTTA
>CBIHQO010000477.1:0-5651 GCA_966211735.1 uncultured Schlesneria sp. | reverse complement strand
CAACGCGGGTAACGATCCTGAGTTCTCGTTCTGAAATGGCCTGAAAGGCCACCACAGACCAGCCCAGGGCAGAGCGTAGAGGCGGAGCCTCGTAGCGCCGCCCTGGGTTGAGTGATTGAGAAGTCCGAAGGCCTGAAGGGCCGTCACAACTTTCAAGAATTGGTCGCACGTCATGTTCTTCGTGGATCACACACTGGGACGTGGCTTGTTTCGCCCTTTCAGGGCTGAGGAATTCTGAGTCATTCCTGACCCAGGGCGACGTTGCGGGGCCTTGCCCCTTCACTCTGCCCTGGGCTGGCTTGTGGCGGCCTTTCAGGCCTTTTTGGACACGATGCAAGAGGCACTTTCAGGCCCGATGACTCTTGGGATACTGCCAAGTGCGATATCCCCGCCTCATATTCGCATCTCGAAAATCGTTACCCGCGTTGAGTGGCACCCGAAATTCGCATATGAGCGCACGGCCTTTTGCAGTCCAAGCGACGGAAGCCGACGGCGACTTCAATCTGATCGCGACTAATGCTTTCCAAGCGCGAAACCAGCGGGTCGCCGCACAACTGATGATTCCATCGATATTGCCTTCTTTCAGGCCAGGCATCGGTCGATAAAGAGCGGGTTCGTCGTGACAGATGGCAGCACGATGCGGCATTTGCGACGAATCAGATTCAAACAGAAGGAATTGTCTGATGAATGGCAATGGCATGACGCGGCGAGAACTGATGGCCGCGGCAACTGGCGCGGTGGCACTGCCGTTCTTGAACAACTCTGCCGAAGCTGCCAGTCCACCACAGCCAAAGTCCGGCGGACTTCGCATGAATCTGGTCATCTTCATGACCGATCAGGAACGGAAAGTCCAGCACTTTCCCGCGGGATGGGAAGAACAAAATCTGCCCGGATTAACTCGGCTGAAGAAAAACGGGCTCACGTTCGAGAACGCATTCACGAACGCCTGCATGTGCTCGCCAGCGCGCGCGACGATCCAGACCGGATTCTTTCCCGCGCAGCATGGGGTTAAGTACACGCTCGAGAGCGCGATGACGACCGCGCAGTATCCTCAAGTTCAATTGCCGCTCCCCAACAAACTTAGCAACATCGCCACCGTGATGTCGGCCGCGGGTTACAACGTGGTCTATAAAGGGAAGTGGCACCTGGTCAAACCGAAGGGGACGGACTACGTTCCCAGCGACCTTGGACAATACGGCTACACGCGTTGGAATCCCCAGGATGCCGGGGCCAATACCGCGGCGACCGAGGAAGGTGGCGGGACCTACGACAACGACGGTCGCTTCATGAATGACGATGGAGACTACCTCGACGGCGAGGAAGGAGTCATCGCCTATCTGGAAAAGGTCGCGTCCAATCAACAGCCGTTCTGCCTGATCGTTTCTCTCGTCAATCCGCACGACGTGCTGTTCTATCCCAAGCTCATGACGAGCGGCGGCTATACAGACGATTGGACGGTGGGGACCATCCAGCCGCCCGCCACCGTCAACGAAAACCTCTCGACCAAACCGACCGTGCAGCAGCAGTTTCTGGCACTCACGAAAGCAGGCTTGGGCGAGATCACGACGGTCGAGCAGCAGCGAGCCTACCTGAATTTTTACGGCAACCTGATGAAGGTCTCGGACGCCAACCTGGTCAGGGTGCTCGACGTTCTGGAACGGAAGGAACTGCTGAAGAACACGCTTGTCGTGCGCATCGCCGATCACGGCGAAATGGGGCTGGCGCACGGCGGTCAGCGTCAGAAGAACTTTAACTTCTACGAAGAGTCGATCAATATCCCCCTCGTCTATTCGAACCCCGTCCTGTACCCGACGGCCCGTTCGACAAAGGCGCTGGTGTCTCACGTCGATCTGCTGCCGACGTTGGCGACGCTGTTCGGTGCCCCGAAAATCGCCTGCAAGAGATGGCAAGGGGTGGACTATTCGAGCATCGTCTTAAACCCGTCCGCTCCGCCGGTACAGGACTATACCGTCTTCACCTACGACGACTATCAGTCCGGGCAAACAGGTCCGCACCCAGGGCCACCGAACCATATCGTGAGCATTCGTGAATCACGCTACAAACTGGCCGAGTACTACGACGCCGATTTTCCGCTCACCAAACGCCAGTACGAGATGTACGACCTGCAGAACGATCCTCTGGAAATCAAGAACCTCGCGCATTCGTCCTGTGTTCGCACGCCAGCACAGCAGGTGGAATTCGTGCGCCTGCTGGCCAAGCTGAACGTGGTCAAATTGACACGGTTGAGTTACGCCTGACGGATCCTCATTCTGTGACCCCTGCGGAACGCAGCCCTGGATTGAGTTATTTAGAAGCGCCCGCCGGCTTACTTGGTTTCAAGAGAATCAGGTAGGCGGAGAGAAGCGTTAGGGGGATAGTGACGGACCAATAAGGAACGAGGGTTCGATTACCAGATAGGCTGACTTCGTCGGCTGGCCAAGCACTCCAACTGTAACCAGATGTCCCTTGAGCTACTCGTAGAACAAATCTGATTGATCTGGAGCCCTCGATGTCTTCAAACACGACATCACACAGGTACCCGTGTAAAGCGACAAATCTTCCGCATCCAGAAAGAAAAACCAGATTCGAGCGTCCGAAATGGACGTCGATCTTTTCGGCTGAATTCAGGCTTCTTACCCAGGCTGCCATGAACGCCAACGCCATCACCAGCGTCACTATCCCCGCTTTTCGTCGCCAGCCGTGGACGAACGACCACATGATTTGCTCCCTGTAAAACGAACAAACCCCAGCTTATCGCCGGGGCCGTTCGACTACGATGGCAATCGAGCCGCTAGGCCAGGTTGTAGGTTCGAAGCAACCCGACCATTTCCAATCACGTCTTCGCCGATCCGTGTTTCATTCGTGTTCATCCGTGGCTAAGCACTCTTACTACTGCCCCGGCAGGAATTTCTTCAGCTTGCCTTTGAACAGGTCGTCAACCTTGTCTTCAATGGCACCGCCCAAAGCCCCTTCGATGGCGCTGCCGCCGATTTGCGTGGCCAGGTCCGTGAGGACTCGTGAATCAAGTTGGAATTGGGAAAGCGAGCCGCGGACGGGAACCTTCAGGGATTTCCCTTTCAGGCTGGCGAGCAGTTTATCCTTGGTCCAATCATCCAAGATCGGAATCTGCAGAACGAGATCGACCGATTCGTCGAGCAGGCCGACGGAACCCGACGAGATAACTGTTCCTTCGCCAATCTGGAATGTGACGTTCTGGTGATAGGCTCGGCCACCGACCAGCTTGATCGGGATGGCTTGTTCAGGCATCTGCATCCAGATGCGATCTTGCGGGGCACCAGCGGGTGCCTTGCGAGTGATGATGGATCTGATCTGATCGACGAACGACGTGATCTGTAGACCGCCCGGCCCGGGACGGACGCGGACTTGATGGACAGAGAGCGTGCCCGCCATGTCACCGGTCATCGGGGCCGACAGGGGCAACGCGCCGTTGGTGACATCCAGCGAGAATTGACCGTCGATCTGAGTCGCGTCGGCCAGCATCGGGGCGACGTACTTCAGCCAGCGATTGCACAACTCGGGCGAGATTTGAACTCCTTGAATTACCTTCTCGGTCGGCAAAACCAGCAGCGACGGGTTGCGATCGAGTCGAATCTGCGGTGTCAGATGCAGCTTGCCCTGAGCCACCGTAGTCTCGATCGGGGCGAACTGAGCGATTCCTTTTTCGAGCTTGGCAGAGATGTCGACCGGTCCCACGGGCAGACCTTCGATGGTGGCCGAGTCCCAGCCCAACCCCGCGCTTCCTGCCAGATCGGTCAGGCCATTGGCGCTGCCCAGGCTGGCCAGCGATCCCTTCAGAGCAATGGGGCGTGTCTGCTTGCCCGTGAGTTGCACTGACTTCTTCAACGAATCGCCCATGCGCTGACTGACGATCGCCCAGTCGTAGCCGAGTTCTCCCTGGAGATCGACTTGTTGAGTCGTCGACAGTTGAGCCAGCGTCCCATGCGCGTTCACACTGAGGCCGTCTCCCTGAACGGACGCGGTTTCCAGTTGCAGATTGTCGGCCGTCAGGTCGTAAGTTCCCTTACCGAGCAGATGCAACTCGGGTTCACGCCACAAGGCGACCCAATGCAGTTCTCGATTGGGAAGTGTTTCGAGATCGGCCACAACCAGCTTGGTTACAGTCGCATCCAGATCGGCGGTGATCACGGTCCCTTCTTCGACCAGATTCGCTCGACCTTCGAGTGTTCCCATCAGGGTATAGAATGGAATTGGCAGCGCCTGGTTCTTCCAGCGTGACAGCTTGTCCAAATCGCCTCGATAAGCGGCATCACCCGTGATCCGTTCGAGTTGGCCGTTCGGCTTCAGGTCGACCAGCAACTCGTGAACGCGAACAGCAAGCGCCGTGGCCGTCACCGTGGTCTGTGGCGATGTCCATTGGCTTTGCGCGACCGACCAGACTCCGGCCGATTCGAGCTTCACCTGCGGCTCTTTGATCCACCACTGAGGTCCGCGAGCATCCAGGTTGGTGACATCGCCCGTCAGGCTGACCACTTCGATCTGATCAGGGTTCGCGTTGATAGTCGTATCGATCTTCGTCGTGCCACCCAGTTGCCATCCCGCGACTGAGACGAAGGGCCGCAGCCGGTTTTGCCAAGTCTGCAGGTTGCCTCCCAATGACGCTTTGATGGCATACGCAGGGGCCTTTGAGGTCAGATCGACGGGCTGCTGGAGTGAGGCCACGAGCGTGTCGGGGCCACTCGTCAGCTTCATGTCGCCCGATTGGATCTGCGTCAGAGTCGAATCGCCGGTCGTCTTCGCGGCGGCATGCATTCCCAGGACTAACTGCGCTTCCTGCCAGACGGTGTCCTTTGACAGATTCCACTGGAAGTTATCCATCTGCACGACGGCGGTCAGCGTCACCTGATCCGCGTCGGCTCGTCGAATTTCGCCTTCGATCGTCAGCTTGCCAGCAATCTTGTCGATACCCAGGTCGATGAATTGCTGCAGGTTCTCTTCCAGGCGATTGAGATCGCCATTGGCCGTAAATGTGGCATCGGTCAGCGAACCCTTGCCCGTCAGCTTGAAGAAATCAGACTGACACGTCATCTGATCGATTGTGACGAGATCTTGAGCCCGGTGAGCCAGCAAGTTCAGCTTGATCGGCTCGTTCCAATTGACCGGCTTCCCCTGGTTGGTGGCGGCCAGCTTGTCGACGGTGGCATCCGCGGTCCAGGTTCGGGCATTATTTTGCAGTTCGCTCTTCAAGTTCACATCGACACTGCCGCTGGTGACCTGAGTTCCTTCGCGAACTCTCAGGGTGTTTGGCAGCAGCGCGGCGAGTCGTTGCAAATCGAGGTGTCCGTGAATGGTGTAGTCCTGGTCGGCCAGGATTGAACGGAATGCATTCAGCGGTGACGCTTCGATTCCTGCCAGCGGGATATCACCCGTCGCGGTGAGTTCGCCGACTTCGGTCTGTAGCTGCAGGCCTTGCATCGAAAGACGCTGCTGCTGAGCGGCCACGCGGCCGGCCAGCGATGTCGATTCGAGCGTGACGCGATCTTGCTTCAGCGCCGACAAGCCGGCCAGCACGAATTTGCTGACGGTGATTCGTCCATCCCAGCTCCAGTCGTACTTCGTCCAGTCGGAGGGGGCATCAGCGAGGTTGACCTGGCTGCGCGCATCCGCATCGA
>CBIHQO010000476.1:0-5655 GCA_966211735.1 uncultured Schlesneria sp. | reverse complement strand
TCGCTGGAGCAGCCTCATGCCGGGGACTTCGAACTCACCGCGGACTCAGCCGCCGGGGCCGCGGGGGCATTGGTTGTGGGGGTGTTCTCGGGAATTGCAGCGGGATCCGCTGGGGTTTTATGAGCGGGCCTGGCGGGAGTATGGGGATTTGGTGCGCGTGCGGATCGTGCCGGGGATGTCCTTGTACATGCTGTTTCGGCCGGAGGATGTCGAGCAGGTGCTGGTTCGGAATCATCGCAACTATCGCAAGCCGGACTTCTTCAATAAGCCGTTGGGGAGTGTTGCCGGGCGGGGGTTGGTGACGAGTGACGGGGAGCTGTGGAAGACGCAGCGCAAGTTGGCTCAACCGGCCTTTCATCGGGATCGGCTGGCGGGGCTGGGTGTGACGATGGCCGAGGCGGCGAATTCGTTTGTGGAAGAATTGTCGCGGCATCCGGCCGAGCAACCGCTGGATATTCAGCAGGCGATGTCTAGGCTGACGCTGAAGATTGCCGGTGAGACCTTGTTTGGTGCGGACCTGTCGGCGGAGGCGTCGTCGCTGGGGGGCGCTTTTAAGACAGCGTTTGAGCATGTCCATCGGCGCATGAACAATCAGATGCTGCCGCCGGAATGGATCCCCACGGCCGAGAACCGACGCTTTCGGAAAGCGAAGGCGAAGCTCGATCGAGTTGTGGAAGAGATGATTCAGGCTCGTCGGCGAGACAATGTGGCTCGCAATGATTTGCTCGCCACATTGCTGGCATCGCGTGATGACGAGACGGGTCGGGGGATGAGTGATACTCAACTTCGCGATGAAGTGCTGACGTTGTTGCTCGCCGGTCACGATACTGTGGGGGCGGCGTTGTCGTGGAGTTGGTATCTGCTGGGGCAGCATTCAGCGATTCAAGATGAGGCGGCAGCGGAAGTGACAAATCTTCCCGGTGGCCGAGCGCCGACAGTGGCCGATTTGCCGGCGCTGCCCCTGACGCGGGCGGTGTTTGAGGAGACGTTGCGACTATATCCGCCGGCACCGGGCCAGCCTCGTCAGACACTGGGGCTGGATGAAATGAATGGCTATGTGATCCCGAAGAATACCTACGTGATGGTTTGCCAGTGGGTGACTCATCGCGACCCCAAGTTCTGGACCGACCCGAGCACGTTCAACCCGCGACGGTTTCTGCCGGGAGCGGATGAGGGGCGGCCCAAGTTCGCGTACTTCCCGTTTGGCGGGGGACCTCGCTCGTGCATCGGCCAGCATTTCGCCATGATGGAGGGAATTTTGATCCTGGCCGCGATCCTGCGACGCTTTCGCGTGGAGTTGGTTCCAGGTCAAACGATCGAGCCCGACACGACGTTCACACTGAAGCCGCGGCCGGGCGTGAACGTCAGGTTGTGGCAACGGTGATGAAGCGGATGGACAAACGGCAAAGCATTATTGAGGCGGCTCGGGCTCGGTTCCGGTATTACGGGATCGCGAAGACCACCATGCAAGAAGTGGCCACCGACGCGAACGTGGCGGTGGGGACGCTGTATCGTTACTTCAAGGATAAGGACGACCTGTGCGCGGCGTGCGCGGACGATTTCGTCGCGCGGCATCAGCGCGAGATCGATGCGGCTCGCAGCGGTGAAGGCTCGCCCGATCAACGCCTGCGGGCTTATATCCTGGGTCGTTATCGACACTGTAAGGAAGTGGGGACGGAATCTCGGCATGCGGCGGAGTTGGCTCGGGCCGTGCTAAAGGTGAAGCCTCAGCGGTTGGCCGAGGAATCGGCGATGATGCAAGGGGCGGTGTTGGGGTTGCTGCGTGAAGGGGTCGAGAAGAAACTGTTCCAGATCGAGAACCCCGAACGCGACATGGGGGTGTTTTTGCTGTCGGTCGCGTATTTCTTTCCGATCGCGACTGCGACGCCGCCGGAAGGGCCGATGTAATAGTTTTTGTTGATGGTGATTGATGGGTTTGTGGAGACTTGGACGCGCGGGGGGAAGAAGACGTCGCGGGCGGGGTCTCGGCGTCTTCAAGTCCCGACAGGGACGACCGACAATAGTCCGCCGTTTCAACGGTGGGTCACCGGGATCATCAAGAGCGAGAGTCCCGTGGGGGACGGCAGATCTCGATGATGGACAACGACGCATCCGACCAACGCGCATCGCAATCGATCTGTCGCCCCTCCCGGGGCTTGGGCTCCTCGTCGCCCGACACCCACCGTTGAAACGGCGGACTATTGTCGGTCGTCCCTTCCGGGACTGAAGACATCACATCGAGTCCGCATCCGATACCGGAAGAAGCTGGCTTTGCAGCCAGTCGCGGAACTCTTGCTCCGAGAGTGGCCGAGGAGCGTCGCCGAATTCATTCCAGCGGGAATAGATTACCGTCATCCACTCTACCGCGGTTTGCTTGATGCCTGGATGTCCACTAAACAGATGTGCTGCCGTGGCACACTTGCTGGCGTAACCGTTGAGCTCTTGAATCGAGCACTGCCCATCGAGATAGCGACGCGCGGCGTCGATCATGGCTCGCACCTCTGGCAATGCTGGTGTCATCTGTCTATTGCCAAAAGGAAACTCTGGGTGCGAAAAGGAAGAGATATGGCTGAAGCATAACCTACAAAAACAAGAGATCATCGCGCACAATGGGTTTTCAGCAGCTTCAGGAATTCGCGCATCATGGGGGTGTTGTCGTGCCAGGTGCGGGCGCTGATCAGGTTCTTGTCGATGACGACCGATTGGTCGACGTAGGTGCCGCCCCATTGGGTGATGTCGAGGGCGCACTTGGCAACTGTCGTCAACGTTCGGCCTGACAGGCAGTTGGCAGCGGCGGCGATTTCGACTCCGTGGCAGACCGTGCAGATGGGTTTGCCGGTGTCGAAGAAGTGTTTCGTTACCGCCTGCAGGTCGCGGTCGTAGCGGATGTATTCGGGAGCTCGTCCTCCTGACAGGAACAGGCCGACGTAGTCGTTGGGGTTGATGTCTCGAAAGGCGATCGTCGCCTGAATGTGATAGGCGGGCTGTTCGCGCGTGATGTCCCAGGGGATGCTGTCGTTCGGCGGAATTTCGTGCATGACGCCGTGGTACTTGCGCACTTCCGGTCCGGCGACGACAACTTCAAAGCCGTCTTCCGGCAGTCGGAAAAAGGGGTACAGCGTATCCATCACCTCCGTGGCATCGCCAATCGGCATCAGGACTTTCAAGGACATCGGTTTGGCTCTCCACCAAGAGTTGATTTGTGCTCGTCATGTAGGATCGAGTCGCGCAGACAACCGTACATCTGAGACGGCGCGGTATCCAGCGAGTCGCGGTGGGAGATCGATTCTTGTAATCGCTCCGGAAAATCGCTCTGATGTTTGCCCATTTCTTTTTTTCTGTCGCTGTTCCAGCGGAGCGTCCTGTCATGAGCGATGTCGAACCCCATGTTGAGCCTGCGGTCCCACTGACCCCTGTCGATCCGAATCTAAAGCCCGTCGCCAAGCGATCGCCTGTCGAACGAGCCCTCGTCTGGGGCGGGATTCTGTTGCTGCTGATGGTCGTAGGATCCGAGCTGCAGGCTCAACGAGGCTACAACAGCACCCTGGCTGGGCTGGAGGAGACCTTCGACAATGGTCAGACGATGGCGGAAGCGGAATTGTCCGGGCATGTTCACGGATTTGCCCTTCGCGACGAGGAAAAAAAGAATGACGTCCGCACACTCACAGTAACCTGGCCGAGTTTGTTTCGGACCTACAAGCTGCGATTGCCGATTGCCACGGGTGATGTTCTGTGTGTCGTTGAAACGGAACGCGGTTACAAGGACCAGATGAACGAGGTGCCCACGGCACCGATCGTATCGCCGACGCCAGCGGTCGCCACTGGGAACTAGTGCTTCCTCAGTGCTGAAACGGCCGTGTCATCGTGAAGACCCAATCTTCATGGCGAGATTGGCTACGTGATTAACACTCTGAATCGCACTTCAGCAGCCCTCGTGATCATCCGCATCTCGCGGCGTTGCCAGCTGGCTCTTTAGTGGTAAGACACTGGCGACTCAAAGCCGTCGCCAGTGGCACCCGAAATTGGAAGGCACGTTGCGGCTTCAGGCCATCGCAAGATTGGTCAAATGGTGGCCGAAGCGGGATCTCGGGAAATTCATGAAAAATGAATCTCCGAAGAATCTTTTCCGCGACAGGGCGTGCGAGATTCACGAGAATTGACGAATGGTGGCGAACTGCTTATAGATCAAGCGTTGTGTTTGGGACGGAATGTGTTCAGGTCTTTCAGGTTGTTGCCAATTTCATTCCTGCACACGCCGCGAATATCGCTATCAATCACTCATCAGCTCAGGAAATTGTCGCCGTTCGGCGGCTTCTTTTGTTGCTTCTCAGGCTTCACGCGGACTTATATTCAATCTGAAGCCAATCGCCGATGCCTGCTCGCCGATCACCCCGCGAATCGGACGTAGCGCCCTATGTTAGAAGAATAGAATCATGCAGATCACAGGTTTTCGGTCGGAATCAGAGGAATTGGTACTGGACGTCGATCAATTGCCAGCAGCGCTGGCAGTGAATCGCGAATCGGGCCAAGTGGCTTTGCGAGGGGAACTCGCCAACGGAACCCCAATTCCCGCGACCGTGTCTGCCGACAAAGTCGTCGACGTGAAATCGGTCGCGCGCGATGATGGTCACGTCGAACTGACGCTGGCTTTCCAGGGCGACGATGGCACGACCATCACGCTGTCGCTGGGTGCTACCGACCAAGTCGATGCCGCGCGAGCCTGGATCGAGGAAGTAAAGGCTGCCGTCGCCAAACGCGAACGCAAACCGCGCCTGAACCCGACGATCGACCCTGGTCAGGGAATGGCCGTCCCTTCGATCATGGAAGAGCCTGCCGCACCGGGCGAGGGCCCGGTCCATGTGGCACCGCCGTCGCCCGCCGCTCCCGTCGAAATTCCGTATGAGAAGCTGGCGATCGACGCCGATCTGGAAAAAGAGTTGGAAGCGGCGATGGCGGGTCAAATGGACTCCCCCACTGCTCCGCCCGTCGGTGCTGTGGCACCATCACCTCAGTCGGCCGTTTCCGACCTGCCAGAATCCGAAGATCAGCTCGAAGCCGGGACCAAGCTCAAGGCCAAGGTTCAGAGCGTCACCGCCGAAGATGTCTTCTGCGAAGTCGGCTTCCGCTGCCCAGGCGTGCTGCCCGCTCGCCAGTTCCCGCAAGGGAAGCAACCGCGAATCGGCGAAGAGTTCCTGGTGGTCGTCGAAAAGTATGACGCTGAGAGCGGCGTGATTATCGTCAACCTTCCCAAGGCAACTCGTCGCGTCAAAGGGAACTGGGAAGAACTTAATGTCGGCCAGGTGGTCGAGTGTATGGTCACCAAGACCAACAAGGGTGGACTGGAAGTCAACATCGGCGCGTTGCGAGCGTTCCTGCCCGCCAGCCAGGTCGACCTTGGTTTCTCACCCGCACTGGAAACCTACGTTGGCAAAAAGCTGACGGTGCAGATCACCGAAGTGAACGCCGCCAAGCGAAACCTGGTCGTGAGCCGCCGGATCATTCTGATTGCCGAACGCAAAGAGCTGGCTGTCAATTTCTGGCAACAGGTCGAAGTCGGTCAGCAGTACACCGGGACCGTCAAGACGATCAAAGATTACGGAGCGTTCGTCGATCTGGGTGGTGCCGACGGCTTCCTGCATATCGGTGAAATGAGCT
>CBIHQO010000475.1:0-5663 GCA_966211735.1 uncultured Schlesneria sp. | reverse complement strand
GTACACGTGTGTGATGTGGTGTGACGTTATGACTGCAGGCAGGGCGAACGACGAGTCGCCTCCGCCGGTGCGGCTTCCGGCAGCATCACATCCAGCAGCGTGGCTTCCCCGGAACAATCTGACGCCCCAGAGAGACCCGGGGACGACAGACCAACGCACGACATGATGTCAGACAACCCAACGTCCGCCGCGACAACACTCTCAGACGCCCCATGATCGTCGAAGCAGAACTCGCTCCGCGAGACTCGCACCGATCGAGGTGCCGTCACCCCAATCTTGACGCTCCCATTGCTGACCCGCAGCACGGTCACGACAATGTCATCACCAATCTTGATCTCATCATGCAAACCACGAGACAGAACTAGCATTTCGACAACCCTTTCGAAAATGCCGCGATGAGGCCAGGCGTACCAACACCAGGGCGCAGCACCATTTGGAAGAGTGCGATTGACGACGCACCAAAACACGAAAAACGTTCGGCGGCTTGCTTCGATCCGGGGCGAGATCAGCACTAATCTCGGCGAAGCACCCGTGAAGAGTCACGGTCGTAAGACAGGCGAAGATTAGCTTCTATATCGCCAATCCGTCAATGAAAAAGTACGTCGTTTTGGAGTAAAAGTCGATTTTTGAATACGATCGTATTCAGATCGCAATGCGGCTATTGAGGTTGCGATTTTCAACTATTTTTGGACGCCGATCAGGAACCCGTACGCCAGCCGCTTCGACAATCGATTTGAGCCAAGATTCGACTCGAATGTCGCAAGAAGTCCGCCGGCCTTCAGATCGTGGTTGCGTAGGTCGTAGCGTTGCAAGGCATTGTAGCAGTGTAGCTTACGACTCTCGTCGGGGTGCTACTGGCGACAGCTTTGAGCCGCCAGTGTCTTTCAGTCGGCACGAAGCTCTGCTCAACGATCCAGTGCGATGGGGCTCGTGCTAAACGATTGGATCGAGTGGGCCAGAATCACGGCAACTGCCGATCAACTTCGTCTGTCGACACCGGTCGGCACCCTTCACGCTCACACTGCAAACCCGCTGCCGTGTTGGCCCAGTCAATGGCCTGAGGCCAGTCTCGGCCGAGGCATCTCTGGTACGCCAATCCCGCGATGAATTGGTCGCCGGCCCCCAGCGGATCGACCAGGTTCCGACAGGTCGACAACAACGACCCTTCGCGCTCGCCGTCACTCCACAGCAGCCCGTCCGCGCCTCGTTTCGTGATCACGCATTCCGCGCGACACCACGCAGGTAACTCATGCGATCCACCCGCAATCGCGGCCGGAACGAAATCACCAGCAGGTGTGGTTCTGATCGGATCGACATAGACAGGCATCCGCGACCGACCGAGTTGCCGCATCAGATCGCTGGTCACGACTCCCTTGCCGTGATCCGCCACGACGATGGCATCCGGAGCTGACTCTACTATCAGTCGAGCGAGCAGCTCTGCATCGCTCGGGCTGATCGGTTCACGCAGATCCTGATCTAGCCGAGGCCCCGTCATCCGCCCCTGGACCCACAGCCGAGTCTTACTCGTCGTCCGCCCGTGGACCATGACCACGCGATGCCGAAATGCCGCTGCCGCCACGTCGCGGCACCCGTCTCGTCCGACGGCGCCATACAATTCGACTTGAGCTCCCAACGCGTTGACCATCAATGCAACATTTCCGGCCCCACCCAACCGCCGCTGAGTCCGCTCAATCCCCAGCACCGGCCAAGGTCCCTCCTGCGAGATCCGCTCGCACGAACAGTGCCAGTCGACATCCACCATGATGTCCCCCACCACGGCAATTCGAGGACGTTGATTTTGAGCTGTTTGACAGGTTAGTCTGTTCGTCACGTAAGGCCACCATTCCAGAGAAGTGTTCCACACGAGAAGTGCTCAACAAGGGATGCCTGAATGAACTTCCGCATCAACCATCAAGTCGCCGCGATCGCGATCCTGTTCTCCACCAGCTCGCTGATGGGCGACGACACCAAGCCTGCTGCCACGCCAGCCCCGGCGACCCCAGCCGCAGCCATTCCCGAGATCGCCCCGTTCCTGCTCCCGTCCGTCGAGGAGAAATTCGCCTCCGAAGCCGCCAAAGCCGACGCCGCCACCGCGAAGGCCGAGCAAGAAGCCACCAAAGCCAAAAAAGCCGCCGCCGAGATCCGTCTGAAAGCGTATAAGGACAAACTCGCCGAAATCACAAAGACAGGCGACTTCGACAAAGCCCAACAAGTCAAAGCCCGCATCACACAACTGGAAAACGAACCCGAAGGTGAGTCCCACAAGCCCGAAAAACCAACCAAACGCCCGCGACCGAAAGACACGGTGAAGTTCGGCGGACATACGTACGCCCTGATTAAAGAACCAGCGACCTGGCACGTGGCGAAACTGCGGTGTGAAGAGATGGGCGGGCATTTGGTATGTATTGAGTCAGACAAGGAAGCTGAATTCGTTTCCGATCTTTGTGCGAAAGGGAGTTACTGGCTCGGAGCCAGTGATGAGGAACAGGAAGGTGCTTGGAAGTGGTGTTTTCGCAATTCTCCCGTGAAATTAACTATTAAGATCGACAACGATGGTGATGCTGATCACGTTCTCGCGATCTACAATGGACTACCGTACGATGCCAATTCGGGTCATCGATATAGCTACGTATGCGAATGGGAATCAGACATTAAATAGTTGTGCTTCAAACGAATGACGCTTTCGTCGCCCTTGCCATCTCCGTCGTCATTGCCCAGAAAAAGAGGCACAAGGATCTCCGGAGCGATTGACACGGTGCCACTCGATGCCAATTTCCTTCGCAAGCGAACAACGCTAAGCGATTGAATTTCGGAGCAATCGATGTTTTCACTGCGCCGTGTTCATCACAGAATTCAAGCTCGCCGCCCTCGCAATCATCGAGATACAGCACTGCCGAAGCCATCCGCTTCCACGGTTTCAATGGATGCGATTGAGCATCAACATGCAGGCCGAGATGGCCGCCCGCTTCCATCTGATGCAGTCCCGCGCCGTTGAGCCCATCGAGGTCGGGGAACAGATCCGGAATCTGCAGCATTTCATTGATGTCGATTTTCGATAGTTCGAACAGCGCTGCGCGCGATGCTTCGGGGATACCACCCCATGATCGAGAAGCCAGCTTTACGCTGTTGCGATCGCCGTACGAATGCCAGTGTGTTGAGGAGCGATCTGGCCATGACGCTGCGACTGATCGCAACAAGCCGCTTGGCAACCAATTATCACGGACAACAACTTCACTCATAAGAACCTCAAAACAGAAAGCAGGGATGGCTTCCAAGGTCAAATTGTGGGATCTGCCGCCGCTCTGTGGCAAATTCGCAAAGCGCCAGTGTGGCCCCTTCGCATGTTGCCTGAAATGCGTCGTCACAATACATCCGGCCATTCGCCACAATACGCGGCGCCAGGTGACGGAACGTCTTCAATGTCGATTCAAAGAGATCAACGTCGCAATGAACCATCGCGATTGGCTGATCATCAGTGATGTCCGAGTCAGGAAAGTATCCCTTGATCACATTGACGTTTGATAGATCTGCAAGTGCGGCTTTCACAGCTTCAAATGATGTGTCGCCGAAGTGACCTTTCTTGTGATGGTTATCCAGCGGGTGTTCTTCTGGCATGCCTTCGAACGTGTCGAAACCGTAGAACTGTCGATCTGGATGCTGCTCCGCGAGATACCGCAGTGACCCACCCTTCCACACACCAACTTCGATGATGATTCCTGCTGGTGCCTGAGCGATAAACCGACTCATGTTTTGGAGTCGTCCATTTGCGGTTGAGTGTTCAATGTCCATCGACTTCGCCTTTCTGGGAAATTGCTTCAATGGCAGACATCGCCTCTGCGCCAGAGGTGCCGGCGTAGTAAGACAGTGTCCATTCCGTCTCATGCCACCTGTGACGTGAGAACCATGGGATTGGCGTGTGCGACCAGGGGAACAGCGCCCATGCGAGATCGTGAAACCAATTTTCAAACAGCCAAGCATCATCTGGCTCCGCCAACGGCAGTCGCCCGCAGTGCAAGAGACTCAAATGCGGCAGCCATCTTGCCGTTGTGAGTCCGATAAACTCGGTGCGAATGTTGTGTGGCTCATTCCAGCAACACTGGTATGCCACTGCTGCATCGTCCGAAAGCATGGTTGCGGCCAGATCCTTCGCCCAATTGGGTTTGATCTGTATGGTTCGCTGATTACACCGGACAGCGATGGCTGCCCCATTTCGATGTGCAAACTCGACAGCAACTCTGAGTGATCGAGCGTCCCCCGCCCAATGCCCCAATGGTGTTATCGAGGAATCGAAAGCAAACCCATAACGCACCGCCGCAATTGCTATCTTCTGCTGGATGTCGACTGACGAACAGTCGTCGGTCACAAGCACTTTCGATCCGGGATTCATCTCGAGGCAGGCTCGCGCATTTGCGACTGCCCAATCTGCATGCCCATACGCACCTATAACAATGCAAACTGTCCCAGGATCCTTAGTGGATCCATGGCACGCAGATAAAGCGATCTTCGCTGGCGGTGTGTCGCCAAGCGTCCAGCGACCTCGCATCTCGGCCTTGTTGTCACCTGCGGAAAAAGTTGCACAGAGACCATGGGGACCGCGAAAGGAAAGCGTTTCTCCGGCGCGTTCCCAAAAATGTTCCGCATTAGGTGTCGCGCCGTCGCGGTATGTGATCCGATTGTCCGGATGCAATACCAACTCAAAGCGCCAGCAGCCGAAGATCGTGTACACGATCTCGATTGGACGGCGTCCAAGATGATGCAACAGCTCTACCGTGCGCGGCATGCTACTCTTGGCCTCGCGAAAGCAGGGCGTAGCAAAACTTATTCATTGGATCACGACGGATGATATTTGTGTTGAATCCCATTTCATTGGCCCACTCGCAAACCATTCGTTCGAGTGTCGCCGACAGATACAAATGAATTTCAATGATGATTCTTTGGACTGAGCGAGCCTTTACTATCAGGCCATCGAGAACGTCTCGCTCCATCCCCTCCACATCGATCTTGATCAGATCGATGCGATCTTCATCCCGCAGGATTTTGTCCAACGTTTCCATTTGAATTGAAACCGTCCCGTACCTCTCGACGCGGCTACTCATTCCGTTGACATGTAGTCGTACCGTTGCGGTCTCGTTGCCGACGCAGTCTCGCAACACGGCAATGGACTGCGATACACCATTGAGCTCCGCATTGCGTTCAATAATGTCTGCGTGTTGTTGAACCGGTTCAACTGCGATAACGCGACATCCACACGCCTTAGCCACGCGCACGGAGTGCTGTCCGACGAATGCGCCCACATCGACAAACAGGCCGCCTGATGGAACTCTCAGATATTCATAGATCCAGTCTTCATGATCCGTCAGATCGGCATCACAGCGTTCAATTGTCGGGTCGACATGCCAGAAGAACCCGTTGTTTCGAGTCATTGGTTTCCAGGTTGGAACCAGCTCAATGGCCATTCGCTCAAACTGTGTCCACCTCCCGATGAACACTCCGCGGCTATCTTCCTTCAATGCGGCAATCATTCCATGCTCACCATGAATCTGGAGTTCTCCGTTCACCAGTTTCCAGCGGCGCTCGCAACCTTCGGCTCCTTCAGAGATCTCTCCATTTGGCGATCAGGTCATTGGTCGTTCATCATGATTGACGCGGCGGTAGAGGTAACG
>CBIHQO010000474.1:0-5665 GCA_966211735.1 uncultured Schlesneria sp. | reverse complement strand
CTTGAAATGGCAGCGATAGTGCTTCGTGGCGATCCAACCAGTCACGACATTCAATGGCACTGCCGTGAAATAACGGTCGATCTTCGTCGTAGATGCACCACAAATGGTCCTTGACGATCGAAAACTTCATCGACAAGGGTTCGACGCGCAATTGTTTCATGATGGCTCCTTCATTGTGGTGACAAACGTTTTGGTGAGCAGCGATACGACCAACACCCGAAACATTGGTCATCACTACAGAAGGAGCGTTGCGTAGATACGCAATCGGGTGCGCACCTGCGCAAGCTCGAAACAGAAGCCGAGTGGCCTGTTTGTGATCGTGGAACGGGGCACGGAGTTCGTCGGGTGGGCGCTGCCCGACCCTTCCAGGTCAATGGGACGTGCCACTGCCTGGCCGCTTCGGACAGGCAGTGCTCGTTACCAGTCAAGACTTCGCAGTTCGCGTCCTCCCTGCTTGTTGCAACTGTCTACCGAGTCCTGTTGATGACCCGACAAATCCATGACGAAGGCGATTTCGTCAAAGGTTAATGCGCATTGAGCACTGCTTGTCGCAGCGGCCAGGCAGTGGCATGGCACATCGAATTCCGAGGGTTACGCCGTTCCATCCCAATGTGATGTTTCCGGCCGGCAACATGTGGCGAATAGGCAACGGCGTTGCGATGCTGATGTTGCTCAATCACCACATTCATTGTGATGCCCGCGCGGGGTTCACAAATTGTTTACCGAACTTAACTGCTCATTCCATTGAGGATTGCAATCAGAGCCATTCGGCTCGTTAGCGCTTTGGCATTCCATTTGTTTAGCACCTGATCAGACCGTTTCACCGACTGAACATTGAAGCTCACAACTCAAGACCTCAGTCGGTCGCCATTCGCCAAAGCTCGACAGGATTCACTCCATGAATAAGCCAGTCATCGTCGTCCTGAGTCGCGATCAAATCATGACATCTGAAGTGCCTGGGCTGTTTGATGGCAAGGCGGACATTCGTTCGTGCGATTCGATTGACGAACTGATTGACCTGAGCGGCCATGTGGAACCACAGGCTCTGCTGGCTGACTTCCGACGCGTTGGCAGCGGCGGGCATGCTGAGAACCGGATTCTGGAAGTACTGGCCCAGCGGTTTCCCAAACTTCGCGTTGCCATGCTGACTGCCGAAGAATGCCCCGAACCGCTCGCCCGCCATGCCGTGATGAACGACATCGTCATGTGCCGCGGGAAGCTCGACCGAGCGACGTTATTGAAGGCGTTTCAGAATCTATTCCCCTGCGAGCCAGAACCAAGTCTCGCCGCGGCCCCCGTCGTTCGCGTGAATGCACCATTGCAGACCTCAGCACTGTTACCGAATGATCTTGGCGAAGAGAAAACACTGGGAGTCTTAACCGGGATCGGTCGTCGCTTCGAAACGAACTCGCCTCAGCTGCAGCAAATGCTGCTTGACCTTGAAATTGCCGCACGACACGACGTGACGATTCTGCTGATTGGCGAGACAGGTGCTGGCAAGACCTTCCTGTCGAAGCTGATTCATGAAGTCAGCCCGCGACGTCATGAACCGTTCCTGCCGGTGGCGTGCGGAGCGTTGCCATCCGACCTGATCGAAGGTGAACTATTCGGACATATGAAAGGGTCCTTCACCAGTGCTCATGCGGACAAGGAAGGAAAGTTCCTGGCTGCTAAACGTGGATCGATCCTGCTGGACGAAATCGATGTCCTGGGCCCCGAGCAACAAGTCAAATTGCTGCGAGTGATAGAAACGGGCGAATTCGAGCCGGTTGGTTCGAATCAGACTCAACACAGCCAGGCTCGGCTGATCGTCGCGAGTAACCTCGAATTGCAACCTCTGGTAGAGCAAGGCCGGTTCCGCCCAGACTTGTACTATCGCCTGAACATGCTGAAGTTCGTCATTCCTCCGCTGCGACAGCGGCGCATGGACATCGTGCCGCTCGCCAAGAAATTCGTGCGTCAGTTCGCGATCAAGCACGGTGTTCGCATCGAACATATTTCGCCATGCCTGTTCAGTGCACTTGTAAACTATCCTTGGCCTGGAAACGTCCGCGAACTGGAACACGTGATCCAACGGGCGGTGATCTATTGCAGCGACGGCACATTGACCCAAGCGAATCTGCCTCAGCATGTGCTGTCAGGGACCGCCGGACCGACCAACGATCCGACAGTTGTCTTGGGTTACGGAAACGCACCAACCGCGCCAGCGGCGACCAATGATCGATCTTTGGGTGGTCAGATTGCTCTGAGCGAAAAAGAGATCATCGAACAGACGCTGTTCAAGAACACCTTCAGCCGAACCAAGACCGCGAAGGATCTGGGGATCAGTCGAGTGACTCTGTACAACAAAATGAAGAAGTACGGGCTGCTGAGATAGGTGGGTGGGGCCTGAGAACGATCTAAAGATTTTTGTAGAACGGATTTCGATCCGTTCAAATTGAATTGTTGGCGAGACGGATTGGAATTATTGGGAATCCGTCCTACGGCGACGCGAAACTAGAATGGATTGGAACTGGCACCTGCTGGGGCCGCGTCACCTTGTCCACCGGGTTTGGGTTCATTCTTGGTGATGTGGAAGTTCTCCAGCATCATTGGAATTCGCTCGACCAGCTTTTCCTGTGACGAGATTCGATCGGGAAGAACGACCAGCACGATCGCCTGAATGTTGCCGTTCTGTTTGGCGTACATGGTGAAGGTGTAATTCGTCGTATCGTCTCGGTCGGTGATCGCCTTGGGCTGAAAGCTGAAGACGCTGTAGGACTGAGCCGGAAGATATCGGCCCGGCTTCGGGTGAAGTTCGACATCGGGAGCTTCCAGCTTGTTGGGAGGAATATGATTGTCGAGCGCATCACCGACTAATTGGACCATTTTGCCGAGGAACTTCAATGCTTCGGCGGGGTCTTCGCCCACAAATATCCAGTAGTTGCTAAGGACATAGATGTATCCCTTGCGTGTCTCTGCCGTTCCATCGGCACCATCAACCATGAAGGGAGCTTCCCACGCGGCAACGAGTTGTTCGTGAGGGAAAATCAGATTCAAGTAGTCGGGCTGGCGTGGATCGACTGCTGGAAGTTCGTCCTCACCATTCTCGTTCTTGACCGGAACTGGTGCCGGAATCTGCTGGAATTGCTTGGGGACTCGCATCAGGTCGACGATGCGACCGTCGGACCATTTGGGCCCCAGATTCTGCTCGATCTTTTCCAGATAGTTGAAATAGTCCTTCGACTGTCGCAGCCGCTGCTCGTACTGTTCGGCCCCACAGCCGACGAAAGTCAGGGTCAAGGCCCCCAACAGCAGCGGCTTCCTTAAGGCGAGCAAATCAAACAACGACATCGCGAAGTTCCTGAGTGCGAAATATTTCACTTGGCTGGTCATCACAAGACCGAATGACTTGGGTGAAGATTCTGCTCGAACCCGCCGCGTAGGTCAATCCGGTTGGACCCGGCGATTTCCAGCTACTTCTTGCGTCGATCTGGGGGTGGCGCCTTCAGCCACTCGTCCAGATCGGCCTGATTGAGCTGCTTCTGCAGGTCGTCGAGGTTTTTCTGCCACGGATCGGTCGCTGCAGGCTTTGCGTCCGGGTCGTCGAGCTTGCCGATAGCATCGACATCGATTTTGCCGAATTCGTTCAGCCAATACGACGTCTCTTCTTGGGAACTGCCCTTATCAGTCACGCTTGGTTTGGCGGGTTTTGCTTTCGCAGCGTCCCTGATGCGAGTTGCCAACTGCTGCAGAAACTCTTCGCTGTCAACGCTCTTACCTCGTCGCTGCCTGGCCGCTTTTTGAAGGCGATGATCACTGGAGACCACCAGCAGTTGTGCCGGAGCGGAATGAGCTTCGATAAGTTCTTCGATGAGAGAGTCCGCGTCGTGACCCGGCTCGGCGAACATGACCGTGATTTCGCCGTGTCGAAATTGGCGTTCCAGCCCAGACGGGGCGTCAATTGCGTCGAAAACAACAGTACAGCGGATTCGCTCCGCAGCATTTAACTCATTCGTCAATCGCACTAACAACCGATGACGCTGGCGGTGAAGGTCACCCGGTGCGTATTTGGCCTGAGACAATCCGGCCTCGTGCAGCAGGTTGTAGCCATCGATAATGAGGAACGCGGCTGACATCGATTGGAATCCAGAACTCGAAAACGAACGGCACGACGAGGAACCATTCTTGTCCAGCCGGATCAGTATTGTACGAGTTCTGTCAATCTTCGGTGACGCGATAGCGAATTTCGCCACCGATGACAACCGCTTTGACCTGTCCCTGCATCGTCCAGCCGCCAAATGGGGTGTTGCGGCTTTTGGAACGAAACTTCGCAGGATCAACAGTCCAACTCGTCACGGGATCGATCACGGTGACATCGGCAGAGACACCCGTGGCCAACGTCCCGGCTTCGACCCACCCCAGAATTCTCGCGGGGCCCGTGGTCAGTTTGCTGATCAACTGCAACCAGGAGAGTCGCCCGGACTCGACAAGTGTCTTCACGCAGAGTGGCAACAGCGTTTCGAGTCCGACGATTCCAAACGGAACCTGATCCAACTCGCGATCCTTCTTTTCCGACGCCCAAGGCTGGTGATCGGCCGAAATCGCATCGACGGTTCCGTCCATCAGACCCTCGATCAAGGCCCGCACGTGATCTTCAGTGCGAAGCGGCGGGCGCACCTTATAGTTCGCGTCGTATTTCTGCATGTCCGCGTCGGTCAGTACGAGGTGATGCGGCGTGACATCGCACGTCACTTTAATTCCACGCTGCTTCGCTCGGCGGACTTGTTCGACTGCTCCTTGGGTCGAGATCGACATCAGGTGGATGCGGCCGCACGTCAGTTCAGCCAGCGCGATGTCGCGGCTGACCATGATTTCCTCGGCAGCGGCGGGCATGCCGCGCAGCCCGAGCGCCGTCGAATAGTACCCTTCGTGCATCACCCCACTGGCGGTGAGCGTCGGGTCTTGCGGATGCACGAAGATCGGCCGATCGAACATGCGAGCGTATTCGAGGGCTCGCCGCATGATTTCGGCACTGGCGATGGGAGAACTGGAATCGGTGAACGCAACGGCACCGCTGCGAGCAAGCTGCCCTAAGTCCGCCAGTTCTTCGCCCGCATGGTTGCGAGTGACTGCCCCCAGCGGATAGACGCGACAGTTTCCCGCACGTTTCGCCTGCAGGACGACATATTCCGCAGCAGCTGCATTGTCGACGACAGGGAGAGTATCTGGCAGCGCGGCGATGCGAGTGAACCCGCCGGCGAGTGCAGCGGCGGTGGCGGTGGCAGTGGTTTCGTCCTCTTCAAAGCCCGGATCACGGACACCGACGTGCGTATCGATGAAGCCTGCACAGACGATACATCCCGTGGCATCGAGGATTTCGTCGGCCGGACCCAGATTCAAGCCGATTTCGGCGATGCGGCCGTCACGAACGATCACGTCGCCAACGCGGTCGAGATCCCGGCTGGCATCGATTACTCGACCGCCACGAATTAACAAGGAAGACATGAATTGCAGGGCCTTCGGCGCGGGATTGCTTCCATCAAAATCTCAATGCTGTCCCGACGCAGGTCGGGCCTCGTGTAACAACGACAGACATGCCATGCGGATGAACAGGCCGTTTGTCACCTGATCCAGAATCACACTGCGGTCGCCGTCTGCGACATCCGGCGTCAGTTCGACACCG
>CBIHQO010000473.1:0-5673 GCA_966211735.1 uncultured Schlesneria sp. | reverse complement strand
CCGCCATGTGGGTCCGGCATTCCCTGGCCGCGTAATCGCATGATTTCGCCCGGTTGCGTCCCGGGAGCGACGGTGAGTCGATGCTTTCCGGTCAGAATCGGGATGTCCATTTCGGTGCCCAGCGCCGCTTGCGAAAAAGTGATCGGCACCTGACACGTCAGATGGCGTCCGTCTCGTTCAAACAGTGTATGCGGCTTCACGTGAATTTCGACCAGCAAATCCCCGGCAGGCCCGCCGTGTTCGCCGGCTTCCCCTTCGCCGCGCAGGCAGAGTTGCATGCCATTGTCGACGCCTGCAGGAACCTTGATCGTAATCTTTGAGGTTCGCGCGACGACTCGGGCACCACGACAATCGGTGCATTTATCCCGCACGATTTGTCCCTGGCCACGGCAGGCTGGACAGGTGGTCTGCACGCGGAAAAATCCCTGTGACTGCACGACCTGCCCGCGCCCGCCACAGTAGTCGCATTGTTGCGGCTTCGTTCCCGGCTTGGCTCCGGTCCCGGCACAGGTCACACAGGAAACGTGCTTTTCGATTTCAAGGTCGCGCGAACAACCAACGGCGGCGTCCAGCAGTTCGATGGTGAGCGAAGTCTGCAGGCTGGCTCCGCGACGAGCACGGCTTCCGCCACCACCTCGTCGACCGCCGCCAGCGCCACCGAAGAAGTCGCCGAACATCTCGCCGAATGCGTCCATGATGTCGCCGACTTCACCGAAGCCAGCGCCAGCACCGCCACCCATCCCTTCGACACCAGCGTGTCCGAAGCGATCGTAGCGAGCTCTTTTTTCAGCGTTGCTGAGGACGTCGAATGCTTCGGCGGCCTCTTTGAACGCTTCAATGGCAGCTTCGTCGCCAGGATTGCGGTCGGGGTGGTGCTTGGCAGCCAGCTTCCGATAGGCCCGCTTGATGTCATCATCTGACGCCGTCTTTTCGACCATCAGAATTTCGTAGTAATCTCGCCTCGTCGCCATCACGGCTCCGCTCCCGCGCAATTATTTTCTGCGGATGCCAGCAGCATCCGCAATCCAATCCCTGATCTCATTAGCTTCGAAGAAATCGGATTCCTCTCGGACGCCCCGCACCTTCTCGCTACGACAAGTCTACAGACCCAATCAACACCTGCAGCGTCTGATCGAACGTCCCGATAGACAACGAACCGCCGAGGAAAACCTCGGCGGCTCGATTGATGCACTTCTCGACCGTGGATAAAGACTAAATCTTCTGGCCACGCTGGTGTTTAGCGAACCGCCCCTTCGATCTTTGCACGGGGCTTGCCATCGGTTTCGTCGCTCCGAGTGACCAGCACCGATGTCGTCAACATCAGGCCAGCGATCGATGCGGCGTTACGCAAGGCACTCTTCACAACTTTGGCTGGATCAATAATACCGGCCTTGTACATATCGGTGTACTTGCCAGCGTTGGCATCGTAGCCCTGATTCGTTGGCAGGTTGCGAACTTCATCGGCAACCACGCTGCCATCCAGACCGCAATTGTTGACGATCTGGCGAATCGGGCCTTCCAAGGCCTTCACGATGATTTGCACACCGATCTTTTCATCGCCCTTGGCCTTCACTTCGCTGACTGCTGCGATGGCTCGCATCAGAGCCACACCACCACCTGGCAGAATTCCTTCTTCCACAGCAGCACGTGTCGCATGCAAGGCATCTTCCATACGAGCCTTGGTCTGCTTCATTTCGGCTTCGGTCGCGGCACCGACGGAGATGATCGCCACGCCGCCGGTCAGCTTGGCCAATCGTTCCTGGAACTTTTCGCGATCGTACTGGCTTTCCGTCTGCTCGATCTGGCGACGAACCTGATCGACGCGAGCCTTGATTTCCTTGGCGTCGCCGGCACCTTCAATGATCGTGCAAGCGTCCTTGGTGACTTCAATCTTCTTGGCGCGGCCCAACTGATTCAGTTCGACCGTGTCGAGCTTGATGCCCAAGTCTTCGGAAATCAGCGTCCCGCCGGTCAAGGTGGCCATGTCGCCCAGCATCGCCTTACGACGATCGCCGAAGCCTGGAGCCTTCACCGCACAGATTTGCAGGACGCCACGCAACTTGTTGACGACCAGGGCCGTCAAGGCTTCGCCGTCCACGTCTTCGGCAACGATCAGCAATGGCTTGCTGCGTTGAGCGACCTTTTCCAGAACGGGCACCAATTCACGCAGGTTCGAGACTTTCTTCTCGAACAGCAGAATGTAGCAGTCTTCCAGAATGACCTTCATCTCTTCGGGGTTGGTCACGAAGTAAGGGGAAATGTAACCCTTATCGAACTGCATCCCTTCGGCCAGGCTCAACGTGGTGCTGTTGCCCTTGCCTTCTTCGACGGTGATCACGCCATCGCGACCGACCTTTTCCATCGCATCGGCGATCAGGTCACCGATGGCGCGGTCGCTGTTGGCGGAGATCGAACCGACTTGAGCAATTTCTTCCTTGGAAGAAACGGGCTTGGCCATCTTCTCCAGGAATTCGATTGCGGCATCAACAGCCTTATCGATCCCACGGCGAACGACGGTTGGGTTCGCTCCCAAGGTCAGGCTGCGGAGCCCTTCCTGATAGATGGAGCGAGCGAGCACGGTTGCGGTCGTCGTTCCGTCGCCAGCGGTATCGCTGGTCTTGGAGGCAACTTCGTTGACCAGCTTCGCGCCCATGTTTTCGTAGGCGTCGTCGAGTTCCACTTCCTTCGAGACGGTGACACCGTCTTTGGTGACGACGGGGTTACCGAACGACTTGTCGATGATCACATTTCGACCGGTCGGACCCATCGTCACGGCGACCGCCTGGGCCAGCGTTTCCACGCCCTTCTGCAGCTTGAGGCGGGCTCGATCATCGAACAATAGTTGCTTAGCCACGACAGGGCTCCTGTGGAAAAACGAATGGATTGTGGTTAGGAAGCAGTGGATCGCGGAAGAATCTGCTTCCGCACCACATCCGCGGCAACGGGCATATCTCCAGACATGCCCGAACCGCCTCTAGACCAATTAGGCAGTCACCTTGGCCAGGATGTCCGATTCACGCAGAATCTTGACTTCCTTCTTGTCGATTTCAATTTCCGTCCCGCCGTACTTCGCAAACAGGACTTCATCGCCAACCTTGACGGCGACCGGGCAGCGTTCGCCGCTATCCAGCAATCGGCCTGGGCCAACAGCGAGGACCTTGCCACGTTGTGGCTTTTCTTTCGCAGCATCTGGCAGAACGATCCCGCCAGCGGTCTTTTCTTCGGCGGTCAACGGTTCGACAACAACGCGGTCATCGAGAGGCTTGAGGTTCATGCAGTCACTCCTTAGTTATGATTTAGCGATAGCTGTTTAAGTGTTGGAGAGGGCCTCCATTCAGAGGCCCAATCGGAATTTGCCGTGAGCTCTGGATCTGGAACGAGCGGATTAGAACCCGCCCATGCCACCCATCCCGCCCATGCCCATGCCACCCATGCCGCCCATTCCACCCATGCCCATGCCGCCCATACCACCACCGTCGTGATGATCGTCATGATGATGATCGTCATCTTTCGGCTTAGGAGCTTCGACCACAATGCTATCGGTGGTCAGCAGCAGGCTGGCAACGCTGACCGCATTCTGCAGAGCCGAGCGCACAACCTTGGCAGGATCGACGATGCCGAACTCGAACATATCGCCGTAGCGATCGTTCAGCGCGTCGTAACCGTGGGACTTGTCCTTCGACTTGCGAATGTTGTTCGCAACGACGGCACCATCGAGACCCGCGTTTTCCGAGATCGTGCGGATTGGCATCTCGAGAACACTCTTGATCAGCGAAACGCCGTGTTGTTCGTCGCCGCTCAACTTGAGCTTTTCGAGCACACCAGCACATCGCAGCAGAGCGACTCCACCGCCAGGAACGACCCCTTCTTCGATGGCGGCACGCGTGGCGGCCAAGGCATCGTCGAGCAGGTCTTTGCGTTCCTTCATTTCGGTTTCGGTGTGAGCACCGACACTGATCTGAGCCACGCCGCCAGCCAGCTTTGCCAATCGCTCCTGCAGCTTTTCGCGATCGTATTCGCTATCGGTCTTTGCGATTTCGCTGCGGATCAGGCCAGCACGGCCTTCGATGTCAGCCTTCTTGCCGGCACCTTGAACAACAGTGGTGTTCTCGGCATCGACGCGAATCTTCTTGGCGACACCCAGATCGCTGAGCTGAACGCTTTCCAGCTTCAGACCAAGATCCTTGAAGATCGCCTTGCCGCCGGTCAGGACAGCAATGTCTTCCAGCATCGCCTTGCGGCGATCGCCGTAACCGGGAGCCTTAACGGCACAGACTTTGAGGATGCCGCGGAGTTTGTTCACCACCAGAGTGGCCAACGCTTCGCCGTCGATATCTTCGGCGATGATCAACAGCGGGACGCCAGCCTTGGAGACTTGCTCCAACAGTGGCACCAGAGTCTTCGCACTGCTGATCTTTTCTTCGTACATCAGGATGCGGCAGTTATCGAGTTCGACAACCTGGTTGTCGGCGTCGGTGACGAAGTGCGGCGAGAGATAACCTCGCTCGAACTGCATCCCTTCGACCAGCTCGACTTCCGTCGTGATCTGGCGGCCTTCTTCGACGGTGATCACACCGTCTTTACCAACCTTCAACAAAGCGTCTGCCAGAATCTGGCCGATCTCTTTGTCGTTGTTGCCGGCGATGGCAGCGACGGTTTCGATCGCCTTGCGATCGTCGGCCTTCACTGGCTTGGCAAGCTTCTTCAACTCTTCGACAACAGCATCGACAGCCTTTTGAGCACCGCGGCTGATGGCCATGGGATCGAATCCACTGGCAATGTAGCGTAGACCGTTGCGATAGATCGCTTCGGCCAGCACGGTTGCCGTGGTCGTCCCGTCGCCTGCGACGTCACTCGTCTTGGAAGCAGCTTCCTTAACAAGTTGAACACCCATGTTCTCGAACTTGTCCTCCAGGTCGATGTCCTGAGCGACAGTTACGCCGTCCTTGGTCACCTTAGGAGAACCCCAACCCTTGTCGAGCACCGCATTGCGGCCACGCGGACCGAGAGTACTCTTTACGGCACGCGCCAACTTCGACACACCTGCGAGCAGGCTCTTACGTGCTTCTTCGTCAAAACTAATCAACTTAGCCACAGCGACTCCTCAACCAGCAAGACAGGCTTGGTAGGACAACAGTGTTCGCTTTGCTGAGCGGAAACCCGTCAAGAGCCTCGTTGCTCACGACATCCGACCCCGCGAAAGACAACAGCGTCTGCCACCGAGGCGGATTCCACCACGCTCGTCACTGCAAAGCAACCAACGTGCCGACGATAAAAACTTGCCATAAGTCCTTATGCTGCAAGAGTCCACACAGTGACAAGGCTGAGCCGCCTTCCGGTTTCCTGCCAAGTTGACAGCGATTCGTGATTGCCAGTTCCGGCTTTTGACAGAAAACCAAATTGCAGTAATCTATCGTGGCACCAGAAGTTAACGGAGTTTGACCGTGGGTGTCGCCGTTCGGCGCGGGTCTCTGACCCCGCCGAAACGAGTGACCGGAGGTCTCCAAATTCCCTGGCGCAGAAATAGTGCCTGAAAGTGCCCCGGACTGGAGACCTTCGGTCGGCGGTTTCGGCGGGGGCGGGCGACCCCCGCCGCCCACAAGAGGGGAGGAGACGGGTGCGGCCCGCCGCCGAGGACTCAGTTTAGCGACGGGTTGGGCGCACTTGTGCGGC
>CBIHQO010000472.1:0-5680 GCA_966211735.1 uncultured Schlesneria sp. | reverse complement strand
ACCTTGATCGACATTCTCAGCTTGCCGTTCGTCAACAAGAAGATCTACAAGCTGTCCGATTTCCCCAAGGCCTACCAGGACGAGATACGGCAGGTCACCGAAGGCTGTCCGGCCGAAGAAATCATCGCCGAAGTTCACCGTCGCAGCCAGGCGGACGAACGAACGATGATGATTTACAAATGGTATGGATTCAACAACGCAGGAGCGAACTGCAGCCTGTTCCAGAAGAAATTCAAGTACATCCAGACCATCGGTGTCTCCTCGTTCTCCCCACAGACCAAGACGAGCAAGCACTTCGGCTGGCTCCGGGCGGGCGTGCGAGTGCTGTACAACATCGGCCCGGCGCCAAGCGAAGGGGCCTATATTGTCGTCAACGGAACGAAACATACCTGGTGCAAAGATGGTCCGCTGTTCATGTTCGACGACACGGTCGTGCATCAGTCGTTCAACTTGACGGACATGGAACGACACTGCCTGTTCATTGATGTGCTTCGCCCCTCCTACGTCCCGATCCTGTTGAGGAGCCTCATCAACTTCATGGGCTTCGTCTGGACGCGACTCCCCTTCCTGGGCAAGCATTCGAACTGGCGCCTGATTTAGCGAATCCATAATCTCAGGCAGTTGGGGCTGACCCGCGTCTGGGTGCAGCCCGATCTGCGGCGTGCCACCATCGAAAAAGAGAAGCCCCGGCGATAAGCCGGGGCTTGCTTCGTTTTCACAACTCTGGACGACCGCCATGCCTCGCTATCCGTACACGACTGCAGGCAGCATCCTGATTTTGGGGGCTGCAATTCTGTTCACCGGGGCGGCGTACAAAAAGAGCGAAATCGAAACGTGCGCCCCGGCCGGCGTTTCACTTCTCTTCCTGGTTGGTGGGCTAAGCCTCATGTGGCGGCAAGATGGAAGCCGCCAATGACGACGTTGACCGAACCTCACTGCAGGCTCTCACGGCTCCCCTTGGTCGACTCCAGCCACCCGGCGGCTGGAGTCGCATCGTCAATGATCAAAATTGAACGGTGTTACTTGGCTCGACCAAGCTGGAAGCTGAAGTTGGCGTTCTGTCCGACTGCCGTTTGTGCACATTGATGGCATGACATGCACGAACCTTCGGGGAGAAAGTTCGGGGGATACGGATACTGGCAGATCGTGTTCATCGACTCGCCCTGGGTGCTGACGAACTGGATGTAGGTCTCCAGCGTCGTGTTGGAAAGATACCGTGGGATGTTTCCGTTCTCGGTCGACGGTTGCTCGATCCCGCCTCCCCATTGAGTGCCAATCAGTTCGTAGTTGGCCCACACCGTTCCTCCCAGCAGTCCGCGAAAGTACTTACTGACTGAGTCGCCGGAAAGTTGACTCTGATAGGACTGGCTGACAGCGGCTGTTTCCGGGAAGATCTTCCAGTCACGCACAACCTGCGTCCCATACTTGCCGTCGATTGCATAGCGCGCGGCATAGGGGGGCTTGTCGTTCCAGAGAAAATTGCTTTCACCCGGTTTCAAGACCGGAGCGACATTGGTCGGCCCCTTATACGCGGGATTGTAGAATGAATACGTCTTATCCACCTTGGCGGGTGCCGTGCCCGATGTTGGAAGCGGCAAAGTGATGTCCGTGGCATCCCGTGCGTTCCCTGCCAGCGGCGCATTGTCGATATGTTCGAAGGTGGACCAGATCCAGAACTGATTACCGGTCGGCTCTCGATTGATCACGCTGTAAGGACCGGTAACACGCTGAATGATGTGCATCCCGACCAGCCCCATCGTCGACGCGATGAACAACGGCTTGCGGCTGACGGTGTTTTGCGCATCGACGTAGACAATCCCGCGGACGGTGTAAAACCGGGTCAGGTCATCCTTCTTCGGATCGAGCATCCGCCACGAGGTCTTGATCTCGATGGCGCCGACCGAGCCGCCAGTCTTCTTGATTGGATCCGCGTAGGCTCCCAGCGGGAAACTGACGGTCTTCCCTTTGTCCATGAAGGCTTGCTGTCCGGCTTTGGTGTCGAGTCCATTCGCCTTGATGTACTTGCACTCAACGTCGTTCAGGACGATGTCATACATCACAAAGTTCAAGTTGCGATCAATTAATGGTGAGCCCGTGGCCTCCAGAAATGAATCGTTGGGCCCTCTGTTGGGAAATTTCGTGGTTCGACTGCACATCATCCGAAAGATCCGCTCGCGCTGGACAGGATTGTTGATGCCGAGCGGATGAGTTCTGCCAGCATCAAATATTTCCTGAGGAGTCTTGTAGAACTCCCAGACACGGGGAGCTAAGGGGCGTGTCAGGATCGAATCTTTCAGCGGCCTGCCCAGGAGATCTGCAGGCCAATTCAGCGCGACAAAAGACTGCCACGAGAACTCGTCAAACGCTCGTTGATTGGCGGCGTCAAGTCCACTGTAACCGGGAAACACGTTAAGCAGGACATCGTGCGGGATGTCCGAAGAAAGCTTTGGTGCTGGTGACGAGGATTGTGCCGACACCTCATGAGTGGAAGTCCCGGCTAGCAATGCCAGGACGACAGCAGGGATCCAAAGCCGCATGGGAAAACCTCTCGAATCGCGAATGGGGGCAGCGACATCATGTCGAACTTTCGACACTGTGCGTCGGAAATGAAGTGCTTCTGAATAGTCGGCTCATTTTGCTCTGCAGATTGGCTGAAACCGCGGCGCGGGACTGGACCATGACTGATTCCGGGTCGGTTCCAAATTATCCGTCAGGACCGGAAAGGGCGGAGCGATGCGCCCACGACGCGGCTCCAATGACGACTTGATCAATAGACTTGCTCTGGCAAAAGTTCGGCCTTCAAGCCGGTCTGTCCAGCGTTGGCATGGCCGATGCCGTTTCCAAATCTCCATCGGTGACTTCATCAACTGCATCGTTCGAGCGATGGGCGCAGCCCACGGATGCGCGATGCACCTGTGAGCTGCGGGTTGCTCTAAGGCCTCTCACGATTTAGCCGAGTATTGTCTGCGGCAGTGTCCTCAAGATTCTGTTGTAGGCGTCGTTAAGGGCTTCCAGGAACCAGGGCAAAGTGCAGGGAGCGGATTGAGACAGGGGAACCCTGGCAACATATCCATGGACGAGTCCTGTCGTATCCACGTAGACACCGATGACCGTCCGGTCGTAGACCGAGTTGCCAGAGGTGACGACCGAGCCGGGATACTTCAGCGTGGTATAGCGTGTGCCGTCGAAAAAGAAGGCCGTCAGCATCCCCGCCGACAGGTAGTCGCCAGTGTAGTTGAAGGCTTCCGCACCGTTGCCAGTGAGTCCGTCGAAGTGCGTGAGAATCGCCTTGGGATAATCATACGCGGTGAAGACACCCGTCGTCAGATCATGCAGATAGGCGTGGGTTCCCGTCAGATTCGTATAGCTGCCTGCGACATGGTTTTCCCAGATCCCATAGGCCGTAGTGCTGAGAGTCGGATTGAACCGTGAGTCGTTTGGCTTGTTGATATTCGTATACGTCTTCGTATCGATGTTGTAGAGGAACGCGTTCCCGGTTTTCAGGGAGGTATCGTAGTTTCCCACGATCTGATTGCCGTAGATACTGTGCGGGATCGTGTTCAGAGTGGTGGCCGTCGATGTGGACGGAAAATCCAGATAGACGAAGGCCGAATTGAGCGGCTTCGTCGAATCGTAGTAGAACCCATGATCGAGTGACGACCCGGCCAGCTTGTAGCTCCCCACGACATGCAAGCCGCCGGTCACTGGGTCAGGGCCGTAAGGTGACGTGCTGGGGACTGCCACTCCGCCAACGTAAACATCGAGTTGCTTCCAAGTCTGTGTCGACACGTCGTAGATCAAACCATGCGATGCATTCGATGAGGTCGTGTAGAGTCCCACGATGTACTCTCCGCGAATGCCAGTCAAAAATGTATTGACTGCGCCGGGCCCCTTATAGTCCAGCGTGGCGTACGAGACTCCTGTGGGTGGAGCGGCATCCGCCGGGGCCACGTCAATGAAACCAAGTGCCATCGACAGGAGTGCTATTCGCACCATCCAGCATCTCATGATGAAACCTCTACCTTGCACAAGTTGGAAAGAATCATCCATGAACGAGCCGCAGAGCACGGCAACATTGCCGTCCTCTAGAACGGGACCGCCGACGTCGGGATGACACCAGCGGTGTTTTCTCACGTCGGTCTCTGTGTTATCGGGCGGTTGCCAGAGCCCTCATCAAACCTACCCACTCCATCATGCGTCGTCCGACAGTATTCATTTCTGCCACCGTCATTGAAGTCAGCATTGGTCTCATCGTGCCCTGCAAGCAACACCGTCATATTCAGCACGGTGCCGAAAACAATATCGCACGTGGTAGACCGCAACTGGTCACACGCGCAGGGATCGTCAAGGCGATGGCACGCACCACATCCCAGGTCACCCCAATTAAAGAAGCTACGTCACCGTTAGGAGCATGGCGCTGAAAATCGCACGGCACGCGTGAAGTCCGGCAACAAAAAAGGCGTTCATCCGGCTATTGGGGGGGATGGATTGCAAAAACGGACAAGCTGATCCCAATGGAGTTGTGCTACCAACACGATTCCCGAGCAGAGTTCAGCGTGTCCGCGACAACTCCGCCGCAACATCTCGGGCAAATCAGACGACTAGTGACAGGGGTTGCTCACACAGGTCGATCGGTCCGCAGGGTCAAATCCCTGGTTAAAAAGAAGCACGACCTCGAAGCCTTTGACGACAGCGTTGAGCCAGGGATTGCCATCTGGCAGGCTTCCAGATGGCAATCCTTGGCTGGGTGAGGACTGGTTGACTGGTGAGCAACGGACCAATAACCCAGCGATCGTCCACGCCATGAGGTCGAAAGATGCAATGGCGGCGGCTGCGTCAGTTGATTCGGACTGGCCTCTCGGAGATCAGGTTGCCACAGCGCTCACAGCAGTCGGAATCACTAAGGAGCAAGTATCGCGATGGCTCGGAAAGCCGTGCGACTGTCCCGCGAGACAAGCCAAGCTCAACCAGATCGGTCATTGGGCGTCAGGGTTCGCCACAGGTCTATTTGGCAAGGCTGATGCCGAAGCCGAGGTAAACAAGCTGTTGGCCTGAAAACGGGGAATACTCGGACATGCGAAACGAATGGCCGAGATCACGGGACGAATGGTTGTTTGTCTGACGACGGCGTACTAATCGACGCGGTGCTCGGTCTCTTCGCCGGTGTCAGGATCGTAACTGAAAGTGTGGTTGCGGGCCTGTGAGTCGCAGTATTTGTAGCAGAGTAGCCGTCCGGCGCGGTCGTACTCATAAAGTTGGGACCACGACGAGCCGCTAATCTTGCGAACTTGAATCACATGACCAAGATCCTCTCTGACCCAAGACATGCGATCGACAAGGTAAACGCCCCCGCTGAGGGTGATCAGGACTCCGAGCAAAGCCAGCCATTTCTGAACGGCAACGAAGATAAACATGACAGCGGCCCCCCTGACTCAAAAACAACGGGGCTGTTCGAACCGCGGATCACGACTAATTACGGATAATGGGAAATAACGAGCATTTGACTGAAAAGTCGATCGCGAGAATTGCGTCTGCCGAGCGGTAGGTGAATCACGACCGGCGGCGGGGTTGCTGCCGCGCGGTCGTTCTTACTATCGTTGTCCGGTGCATTTGGCGGTCTAACATCTGTCAGCTACCTGGAGCAGTTCCGTGACACGCGGTAAAGGGGTCAGGTCGACCG